>JAHBXR010000018.1 GCA_019636335.1 Pirellulales bacterium | reverse complement strand
GACGACACGACGCAAGCACTCGGTCACAACGAGTAGTACCCCTTCGTAATGGGTAGCACCTCCCAATCTGCGTGAATCTGCGTCCATCTGTGGATCAATTCGTTTGGCATTTCGACTCAGTCCCAGGTATGGATCCGCAGATTTTCGCAGAGGCACGCAGAGAACGGACAGGATTGAGAGGATTCGAGACATCCAGCACGTAAGGTCAGGTACCCCGTACCTGACACTTGTTCGAGTTGGCCACGTCGAATGTTGTCAGGTACGCGTGTACCTGACCTACAAAATCTGGCAACACCGCTCCGGAAAATTAGCCGTGCCATCCACCCCTTCGCCCAGCGCCGGCACCCCGTTCCCCCTGTTCGGCGATCTCGCCGCGATTAGAATCGCATTTCGTCGGCGAACCGCGGCCCTGCTCGTGTGTCCTCGGCAGGTGTGCGTTGTACCGGCAGGCGGGACCGTTGGCTGAGAGTCTTCGGACATGATTGCGATCATCGACTACGGGATGGGCAACCTGCGGAGCGTGCAGAAGGGCTTCGAGCGCGTCGGCCATTCCGCCACCATCACGAACGATCCGCGGCAAGTCGCCCAGGCCGACAAGGTCATTCTGCCAGGCGTGGGAGCCTTCGGCGATGCCATCGCCGAGCTGCGCCGCCGCGACCTGGTCGTCGCAGTGCGCGATACGATCGAAGCGGGCAAGCCATTTCTTGGCATCTGCCTGGGTCTGCAGATGCTCTTCGAGGTGGGCTACGAAGATGGCCAGCACGAGGGGCTCGGCATCCTGCCGGGCGAAGTCGTCCGCTTTCAGGTTCCGCACGAGTTCAAAGTACCTCACATGGGCTGGAACCAACTACTGGTTCGCCGGTCTGCTCCCATCCTGGCTGGACTGCCCGAGCAGGCCTACGCCTATTTCGTCCACTCCTATCACGTCGTACCGCGCGATCGCAGCATGATCGCCACCGAGACCGACTACGCCGGCCTGTTCACGTCGATGATCTGGCGCGGCAACCTCTACGCCACGCAGTTCCACCCGGAAAAGAGCCAGGCAGACGGTCTGCAAATCCTGCGCAACTTTGCCGAGTTGAAGTAGTCGGCCCAGCGCACCGCTTGCACGGTCGCGGGCTTCTGGCGTACCCTTCATCGGCCGCCGCTGTGCAAGGGAGCGCTCGGCGCGCGATTGTCGAACCAGGTGAGCTGCCAAACCGCCATGCGTGTACTCTCCGGCATCCAGCCGACAGGTCGTCCCCACTGGGGCAACTACTTCGGCGCCATCCGCCAATACATCGAGCTGCAGAACGCCGACGAGGCCTACTACTTCATCGCCAATCTGCACGCGCTGACCACGGTGCGCGAGGCCGATGTCCTGGCTGGCTACTCCTTCGAGTTGGCGCTCGATCTGCTGGCGCTGGGCCTCGATCCCGATCGCGCGGTGCTCTTCCTGCAATCGGACGTGCCCGAGGTTTCCGAATTGTGCTGGTTGCTCATGACCGGCGCCCCGCTCGGTTTGCTCGAGCGTTGCCACGCCTACAAAGACAAGAAGGCCCGCGGCCTGCCCGCCGACGCCGGGCTGTTCACCTATCCCGTGCTGATGGCGGCCGACATCCTGGCCTACGACGCCGACACGGTACCCGTGGGCGAAGACCAAATTCAACACATCGAGGTCTGCCGCGATCTCGCTCAGAGCTTCAATCATCACTTCGGGCAGACCTTCACGATGCCCCAGGCGAAGATTCTCGAGGCCTCGGCCAAAGTGCCCGGCACCGACGGCGAGAAGATGTCGAAGAGCTACAACAACACGCTCGAGATGTTCGACGAGCCGAAGGCGCTGCGCAAGAAGATCATGCGCATTCAGACCGACTCGCGTCCCATGGAAGAGGCGAAGGAGCCCGAGGGAGATCATCTCTATCAGCTCTTCAGTCTCTTCGCCTCGGAAGAGGATCGCTCCGCAATGGCCGCCCTGTATCGTCGCGGCGGCTTCGGCTATGGCGACGTAAAAAAGGCGTTGGCCGATCAGGCCGATCAGTTCTTCGCAGAGCCGCGTGCCCGGCGTGCCGAGCTGGCAGCGCAGCCCCAACGGGTCTGGGAGATCCTGGGAGACGGTGCCGCTCGCGCGCGTCAGAAGGCCGGGGGCGTCTTGCGTCGCGCGAAGGATGCCTGCGGTCTGCGCAGCGGTTCTGCTTGATCGCCATGACGGAGCCTCCGGCCGAAAAGCGTGCGCGGCAACCGGGCAAGTTCTGGCCCTGGCTGGCCGGTTGCGCGTTGCACGCCGTGGCCGTGGCCTGGCTCGCCTGCTCGCTCGAACGGCACACGGCCCCCTTTCTCGTCTTCCCGCTCGCCGTCGGCCTGGCCCTGGGCGTGGGAGTCGTCGCCCTGGCGAAATGGTGCCAGATCGAGCGACGAAACGTCTTGCTCACTGGCGCTTTGATGGCCGCCACCATCACCGTCGTCGGGCAGCACTACTTCGCCTACTGGCACGCGCGCGAAACCCTGCAACAGGCCGCCGAGCGACGTGTCGAGGCCCTGGCGAAGTTTCCCGGACTGGCCACCCAAGTAACTTCCCGCGCGCCGGAAAGCTTTGTCGATTTTCTCGCTTCCGAGGCTCGGCGCGGCCGCGAGATGCCGGGAAGCACCGTCGCCATCGGCGTGGGGGTCTGGCTCAGTTGGTTGGTCGACGCTTTGCTCGTCGCCAGCGGCGCCGCGCTCCTCGTCTGGATCGCCTCGACAAACTCGCCCAGGCCGCTAGACGAACCGCCTCGCGAGAGATGACAATAGCCGTTTCCAACGATTGCCCCCTCTGGTGAGCGCCGCGACCATGTCGAAGATCTTGGGAATTGGCACCGATATCGTCGAGTGTCTGCGCATCGCACAGATGATCGAACGTCACGGCGAGCTCTTCTTGACCCGCGTCTATACGCCGCACGAGTTAAAATACTGCCAGAGCCGCAAGCAGTCGACGCAGCACTTTGCCGGCCGCTGGGCAGCGAAGGAAGCCATCCTGAAGGCAGTGGGCACCGGTTGGGTGCGCGGCATCGGCTGGCGCGACGTCGAGGTTCAAAACGAAGGGGGGGGCCGTCCCCTGGTATTGCTGCACGGCGGGGCGCTCGAGGCGAGTCAGCGCGCCGGCATTCGCGAGATCATGATCAGTATCTCGCACTGCCGCAGTCATGCCACAGCCTATGCCCTGGCGCTCGGACACGACTAAACGACGGATCTACAGATTTCGGAGACGACATGGCGGATACTTCGGCGGTGAGCGTGCGATCCTTTTCCGATCGGTTGGCGGACGGCATCCGCCAGAAGGGAACTCCCGTCCTCGTGGGGCTCGATCCGCGCGCCGAACAGCTTCCCGCCCCCCTGCTCGAAGACTGCCATCCGCAAGACGTCGAGTCGCTGGCCTACGCCTACTGCGAATTCTGCCGCGGCGTGATCGATGTGGTCGCACCCCATGTGGCGGTCGTCAAACCGCAAGCCGCCTTCTTCGAGCAACTCGGTCCCCCGGGCATGCAGGCCCTGGCCGAAGTAGTCTACTACGCGCGCCATTCCGGTCTGCTCGTCATTCTCGATGGCAAGCGCAACGACATCGGCAGCACGGCCGAGGCCTACGCCGATGCGTGGCTCAGCCCCCCTCCCGATCTGGCCGCGCTCGAGCATGCGGAGACGTGCGATGCCGAGGACCACGAGCACGAGCTCGACGCGATCGACTGGCGGGCCGATGCCCTGACGGTGAGCCCGTACTTGGGAGACGACAGCCTCGAGCCCTTCGTGCAGGCCGCGCGCGAGCGGGCCGCTGGCGTCTTTGTGCTGGTCAAGACTTCAAATCCCGGCGGCGCGACCTTCCAGGATTTGATCGCCGATGGCCGGCCGCTCTACCGCCACGTGGCGGCGCACGTCGAACGCATCGCCGCGGAAGCGGCCGGCGAGTGTGGCTATGGCTCTGTCGGCGCCGTCGTCGGCGCGACCTATCCCGAACAATTGGCCGAACTACGCGAGGCCATGCCCCACGCGTGGTTCCTGGTGCCTGGCTTCGGCGCGCAAGGTGGCACCGCGCGAGATACCGCCGCCGGCTTCGACGCGCACGGCTTGGGCGCGATCGTCAACAATTCGCGCGGCATTATCTTTGCGCATGCCAAGAAGCCCTACGCCGAGCGCTTCGGCGCCACACGCTGGCAAGAGGCGGTCGAAGCGGCCACGCTCGACATGATCGCACAACTTCGCGCCGAGACCTCCGCCTCAAAACTGGCGGCCGCGCGGTAGCCCTGTCAACCGTGGCTCGTCGACCTCCGCCCCTCGGCCGCGACTTGCGTGATTCGTGTCCCCACGGTTCGGCCAACCGAGGTCACTTCGCAGGCGGTTCGCGGGGCGTCAACAAGTTCGTTCGCAACCACTCGCTGATGGCCACTCCAGCAATCTCGTTCGCGCGGGCGTTCGGGTGCGCATCGACGGCACTCACATTCAACGGCTCCTCGGGATATCTGGCGAAGACCGCGCGCAGATCGAGCAGCGGAATTCCCTCGGCCGCCGCGAGCGCGACCACCTTGTCGTAAGCCGGCTCGAACGAGGTCCCTTCGATCTCCAGCATGAACGGAAATAGCACGATGGCGAGTTCGGCCCCGTGTTCGCGGCACACTTCGCGCAATCGCCCCACGCGATCCTGCTGTTGCGCCCAGAGCGGTCCTTCGTAGGCGGCCGCCAGATCGGGAAAGTAACGCAGCGAGTCGGGGTCGGTCGCCATGATCCAGCGGCAATGCCACATGTCGAGGGCGTAGCTTTCCCGCAACCCACCCAGCGACGCCACACGTTCTTTGACCGTGTTCCCCTGCCGCGGCAAGTCAGGAATCAAGTCGGACAAGTCATTCGCACAGTAGACCAGCACCACCAGATCCGTGCGGTAGCCCTGTGCAAACAACTCTTCGAGCAGGTCGGCCTGGTGCGCCGTGTCGAGACCGTTGATCGCCAGGCAATGCACTTCCACGTCGGGCGCGAGACTGCGTCGTACGCGATTGGCAAAACGATCGTTGACATCCGGCACGCCATGCCCGGCCGTGAACGAATCGCCGACGAACGACACGCGCCGCCTCCCAGCCGCCGGCTGCATGGCGTAATCGATATTGTCGCGAAATCCGCCGTTGTTCGACTGGTAGTGGCGTCGAAACCATTCTTGCGAGGCACGGCTGAGATCAGGACCTTCGGTCGTGTCGTAGATCCAGCGGTAGTAGCTCTCGGCCACGACGAACAGCGCCGCCAGCAGCATGACGAGCACCAGGGCATTGCCGAGCACGAGCCAGGCGCCGCTTACCCAACCTGTGCTGGCGCGAAAACGGCGCACGGCCACACGCAGCACGAGACAGGCGACGAGGGCCAACGCCAGGGGCAGGGCAAAGACAACGAACACGGCCACGCGCAGGTTCTCCCACGCGCCAGTTTAATTCGCCGGCGCGCTACACGACAGGCAAAACGGCACCGGCAGAAAGCTGCCGACGCCGTCAAGTGTTCCATCGCGAGCCGACCTGCTAGCCTTCGTCGCTGGCGCGGAGCCAGGGAGTGATCGACGGCTTGCTCTCGACGATCTCGCTCGGCTGGAAGTACAGGGCGATCTCGCGCTGCGCCGCTTCGGGGCCGTCCGAGGCATGCACCAGATTCATCTGGCGGCTCGAACTGAAATCGCCGCGAATCGTGCCCGCGGCCGCCTTCAAGCCGCTCGTGGCTCCCAGCATGTCACGCACGACGCGGATCACTTCCAGCCCCTCGAGCACGGCGGCAATGATCGGGCCCCCGGTGATGAACCCCTCGAGCGCCGGGTAGAACGGCTTCGTGACGTGCTCGGCATAGTGCTGCTTGGCCAACTCGGGCGTGACCTTCATCAGCTTCATCGCCACCACGTTCAACCCCTTATCCTCGAAGCGGGACAAGACCCGGCCCACGAGGCGGCGTTCCACACAGTCGGGCTTGAACAGAATCAGCGTTCGTTCCATGGCAATCGATCTCCTTGTCATTTCAATACTTGGAGCGGGAATTGTAGGCCACGCCCCGCCAAGGCTTCAAGGCGGGGGGAGCCGCGATTTGCTTGCTCCCACGCGACGCAGGACACTACGATTGAGTCCGTGGGCAGGGGTCCGTAAGCGAGGGGCGCGATCCGCAATTGTGCGATCTGACAAAGGGAGTTTTTTCTATGTCGATGAATCCCGCTGGCTTGTCGCGCAAGGGGCCAACGCCACTTGCTGCGGATCGTCGCTCGTTTCTCCAACAGGCGGCGGTGGGGGCCGTGGCGGCATCGGCCATCTCGATGCCCGCTGCTGCCGGTGCGAATGACCGCGTCGTGATGGGATTGATCGGCTGCGGCGGGCGCGGCACGCACGTGGCCAAACTGCTGGCCGAAAAGCCGGGCGTCGAATTCCGCTACGTCTGCGATCCCGACGAGGCCCGCCGCAAGCAGGCCGCCAGCGAGTTGGGTAGCTCGGGCATCCGGCAAGTGGGTGATCTGCGCCAGGTACTCGACGATAAAGACGTAATCGCGGTACTTGTGGCCACCCCCGATCACTGGCACGCCCCCGCCTCGATCCTGGCCTGCGACGCGGGCAAACACGTCTATTGCGAGAAGCCCTGCTCGCACAACATTCGCGAGGGGCGCTTGCTGGTCGAGGCCGCACGTCGCAACAACGTCCATGTGCAGCACGGCACCCAGGTCCGCAGCACGTCGATGATCGCCAGCGCCATCCAGCGGATGCGCGAGGGAGCGATCGGCCCGGTGCTCATGGCCAAGGTCTGGAACGTCCAGCGGCGCGGTCCCATCGGCCGCGCGCAGCCCAGCGCTCCGCCGGCCGGTTTCGACTATGACACCTGGATCGGGCCCGCACCGTTCGTCGACTTTCAGGCCAACCGTCACCACGGCTCGTGGAAGTGGTGGTACGACTTCGGCACCGGCGACATGGGCAACGACGGCGTCCACGACATCGACTACGGTCGCTGGGGGCTCGGCGTGACAACGCATCCCTCGCGCGTCTCGGCCATCGGCGGACGCTTCCTCATCGACGACGATCAACAATTTCCCGATACGCAACAGGTGGCCTTCGAGTACGAAGGGCACGACGGCGCGGGGGATCGCAAAATACTCGTCTACGAACAACGACTCTGGTCCACCAACTATCCGCACAACACCGACAGCGGCGTCGAATTCTATGGCCCCGGCGGGCAGATGTTCATCAGCCGCCGCGGCAAGGTCGAATTGCTCGACGAGAAGAATCGCCGCGTCGACCTCGGGCTGGAAAGCGAACCGCAGAACGAAGTCCGCCACACGTTGAACTTCGTCGAGTCGATTCGCGGCAAGGAGAAACTCAACGCCGAAATCGAAATCGGCCACCTCTCGACCACGCTCTGCCATCTGGGCAACATCGCGACGCGACTAGAACGATCGCTGCGCTTCGATCCGCAAGCAGAGCGGTTTCTCTCGCACGACGGACAAAGCGAAGACGCCGAGGCCAACGCCCTCGTCGGTCGCCACTACCGCAGCCACTGGGGTACGCCGGTGGGGTAGCTCTTATTTGCTTCACAACATGTCGCGCAGTTCGATTTCGCGTGGAACATCGCTGCACGAGCCTCGAAAGAGATTCGGCGATATCGACGTGGACGAAATTCCTTTGCAACACGAAGGGGGTATTTCCTACAATCCGGGGGGACAGGATTTCATCGGCCGAAAGCGAGCATGGGGGACGCCGCCGGGCCTCCTCTTTCGTGGCCCGGCTGTACTTGCCGCAATATTGGCGAGCCGTAGTTGCGTTGCGCAGACGAAGGATGGGGGGGAATCATCGTGTTCTCGTTTTCCGCGCGTTGCTCGACCTGGAAAAACCACCGCAAACGATCCTTGCGAACGAGTTTTGCCAGCTCGGCAATTGGTCAGTCGGCGTATGCGGTCGAGCCTCTCGAAGGTCGGCTACTGCTTACAATAACGTGGCCATCGATCGCCGGTGGTTCGCACATCGTCGCGAGTGCCTCATCGCAAGCCGCGACGCCTACACCGACACTCGCCTTTGGCGATCTGGATGGCGACGGCGATGTCGACATGGTTACTGCCGCAGATGATCTACAAGGCAAACTGGCCTGGTACGCCAACGACGGATCGGGGCTGTTTCCTGCCGTACCGAATCAATATCTTTCGCCCCTTCCGTCGAACACGAGTCAAGTCACGGGCAATTCTGTCTCGATTGGCGATCTGGATGGTGACGGCGATCTAGATATCGTGGCCGCTTTCTCCGACTTGAATCGGATCTCCTGGTTCGAGAACGACGGAGCAGGAAACTTCTCTCCAGAAAAATTCATCAACAAATTCTCGATCCCTGGCAACCCCAACTCCACCTCCGACTTGAGATTGATCGGCAACAGCTTCCTGGTCGATCTCGATGGCGATCTGGATCTCGACGTGGCCTGCCATACCGGAACGACGTCGAGTGCGCTGCTCTCGCGAGTGGTGTGGTACAAGAATGACGGTCAGGGAAATTTTGGAAATCAGCTTCTGACGTTCAACATCTCAAGTTCCGCGCTACAGATTCACTTCGCGAATGTAGAATTCGTCGACCTCGATCATGACGGCGATCTCGATATCACTTACACGGGCTCCGTCGCCTATACCATGTTCTGGCGGCGCAATAATGGCACGGGCGTCTTCGGTTCGGAATTGACTGTATTCAATGGCTCCAGCGCTTCCTTGGAGCGGCAGTTCGCCGATCTCGACGGAGACGGCGATCTCGACCTGTTGACGGCCGACGCGATAGAGAGCTACTTCTACGTGGGTATGCAACTGCACTACACGTATCGCCCACGCATTCGCTGGTTGAGTAACAACGGAACCGGCACGTTCAGCGAAGCAGGCGTCTTTTGGGAGCGGCCAAATTTCATCGAAAACGACAATACCAGCAAGTATCCTCTGGCCTACGCCGCCGACTTCGACAACGACGACGAGCTTGAAGTTGCGGTAGTCCACGACGCATCAACCTTAGACATCGACTTTTTCGAGCTCGTGGGTGGGACGATCCAAGCGAATGCTTCGCTTGATCCCCAAGTCGCCTCTCTCGCCTACGCACAGGCTGATCTGGATGATGACGGCGATCGTGACTGGGTAAGCCGGACGTCGCCAGCGGAGCTCACCTCTTATCTCAATGACGGCACGAACCATTTCGAGGAGCTTCAAGTCCTGACCGGCCTTAGTCAATCGGCGCTGGGAGCAATGGCCACCGGCGATCTCGACGGTGACGGTCGGGACGAAATCGTTGCCGCCTACAACGGGACGGGGGGCCTCGCCTGGTACCGAAACACAGGCGCCGACCGATTCGAACGCCATCTCCTCAGTTCAGCCGCATTATCGTCGTTAGCAGGGCCAGTCCTCGCGGATCTCGATGGCGACGACGATCTCGACGTTCTGGTCGTCGGCCAGGACGAATCGATTTCCTGGTTCGAGAATCTCGGCAACCACCAGTTCGCCGCCGCGGCGGTCTTGCTTCCCGCCGGCAGCAGAATCCAGCGCGTCGTGAGTGGCGATATCGATCAAGATGGCGACGACGACTTGGTCATCGCCTTCAGGAATCCCACTGGCAACGGTGGTTGGTTCTCCTGGTTCGAGAACCTGGGCGATGCCACCTTCAGCGAGGAGCGTGTCCTCCTCACTGGTGTATCTGACCCGCGCTCCGCGATCATCGCCGACTTGAATGGCGATCAGCATAATGACATTGCCATCACGGCGCTCTCCAGTGATACGTTTCGCTGGTTTCCGAACAACGGCTCCAATGCTTTCAGCACATCGATCGAAATCGACCAGCCCGCCGATGCGAATGGTGTCAGCGGACTCGATGCAGGCGATATCGACAACGATGGCGACATCGATCTCATTGCCGCAGTCACTAGTGACAACGATATCGCCTGGTGGCGTAACAACGGGACGGGCGTGTTCACAAAAGTTGTAATAAACACCAATTACACCAACGGAATTAGCGTCGTACTTGCCGACTACGATCTGGACGGCGACCTAGACGTGCTCACCGACAGTTCCTCGTTGAACGGCTACTGGTATGAGAATCAAGGCGCCACGTGGGTCGAAGTTCGCCCGCCTTACTCGGTCGAATTAAATAGTCTCGGCGATTTCGACGGCGATGGTGATCTCGACATTCTGACCACGACAGCGGACTGGATCTATTGGCGCGAGAACCTGTCGGTTGGATTCAAGATCACCATGCCGAGCACGTCGAATGAAGACGATACGATCGTGCTCGACGTCTCTTCGAGCACGTCGGCGATCAGCGCGATCGCGTGGGATCTGGACAACGACGGCCAATACGACGATGCCACGGGTGCGATCGTCAACTTTGCCCCGGGCGACAACGGTACCTATCCGATCGGCCTGCGCATCACACACACCAGTGGCGCGATCACCTATGGGTTCCGGCAAGTAACGCTGGAAAACGTTGCCCCCGAGGCAACGATCGCTAGTGACTCGCTCAGCGAGATTCTTAACCTGCTGGATTTTACCCTGACCGCCACGGATGTTTCGTCGATCGATCAAGCTGCCGACTTCACGTTCGAAATCGACTGGGATGGCAACGGCACGATCGACGAAACGATCGTGGGCCCCAGTGGTACGATCGTCAGCCACTTATTTGCCACGGCCGGCTCAAGAAAAATTCGCGTGCGTGCGACCGACAAGGATGGCGGTACGAGCGAGATTTCAACTCACACCATTCATGTCTATCACCTGGACAAAGTCGGCACGGATGTCGTATTCGAAGGAACGGATGCCAACGACACCGTCGAATTCCACCAGACAGCATCCGACACGGTCGAGGTGCGCGTGCTGCAGTTGGCCGGCGCGCCGGCCAGCATGATCGAAACTTTTAGCGGTATCACCGGGCGCGCCATCGCCAAGGGGAACGGCGGCAACGACGTGCTGAATGCCGCGGCGCTCAGTACGATTCCCGCCACGCTCGAAGGTGGCCGCCACCACGACACGATCATCGGGGGAGACGCGGCAGACATCCTCCACGGCGAATTCGTGGGAGCCCAGGGCGACGGCGCTGAAGGAAACGACTTGATCTTCGGCGGAGCCGGCGATGACACGATCACCGGCGACGGCGCCGAAGGGGGCAAGGACACCATCTACGGCGGCGCCGGGAACGACTACATCACCGGCGACGGTGGCGATGGCCTCGAAGGACGCGCCGATTCCATCCTCGGCGAGGACGGCGACGATACCATCTTCGGCAACCACGGCCACGACCGCCTCGACGGTGGAAGCGACAACGACGTCATCAGCGGCGGCGATGGAGCCGAATCGCAAGATCTCATCACGGGCGGCGCCGGCGACGACCTACTCTCTGGAGGCGTCGGTCGAGATCTGCTCATCGGCGGCCTGGGCAGTGACACCCTGCAGGGCGGGGTCGGCGAAGATCTCCTCGTGGCCGATGCCACCCCCTTCGACGCCAACGGCGCCGCGCTGCTCGCGCTGCAAAAAGAATGGACCTCCGAACATCTTTACGAAGAGCGCATCGCTCATCTTAGTGGATTGCCTGGCGGCAAAAACGGCAGTACTTACCTGGTGCCCGGCGCCACCCTCTTCGACGACGAATCGAACGACCTGCTCAGCGGCGGAACTGATCTCGACTGGTTCCTCTACAACTTGATGCAAGACATCCTCGACGATCACGAATCGCCTGAAGTCGAAACCAGCACGTTCGGCCCCTAGCAGCCCTTGGGAAGAATGTCCTCGTGGCATTCTTCCCCCTCGCCAGGTTCGCAGCCAAGCTGCTCACGGCTCCCAAAACCACGACTTGCGGCGCGATTTTGGGATCGCATCCCACGATCCGCACAGGCCGAGGAATACTTCTCCCGCCTGCTAAATGCGCCAGGATCTGCCGGCGGACAGCAAGCGAGCGGCTCGGCTTATCCCCCAATCACCTTGCCGACATGCGGTCCGCACCGCGCTCCACCGTTGCCTGGACCGCCGCCGGGCGTGTAGACAGCGACGGTGCTCGCATCCATAATGGCACGCAGTTTCAGAGACGGTTGGTCTCATTCGCAAGGGGCAGTTCATGCTCGGCAGATCCTTCGGCGTGGGCCATTCCCGTGTCGCCAGCGGACATCGATCGCGTCGTCGATCGCGCATCCCCCATGACACGATGACTCCAGCATTCGAGCCGCTGGAAGCGCGGCAATTGCTGGCGGTCGATGTTCTCCAGTTGGGGCCGGACGGGCCTCGCCTCGAATTGGCCGTCGAGGACGATCCCCTGCGCGAGGGCGCGGTCAACATCACCATCCACCGCACGGACAGTCTGAAGGTACCTCTGCGGCTGGAACTAAAGAACACGCCGCAGGGACTCGGCCTGCGCACCGATACGACCTTGCCCTTCAATGCCGACCTCGACCAACAGACCGCTGGCCTTCAGGCCTATGGGCAGATCTCCACGATCACCTTCGTCGGCGGCGTGGGAGACGACACGCTCCTGCTCGACGAATCGGCCCTCGCGTTGGCCAGGGCGTTCCAAATCGACGGAGGCGGCGGCCACGATCGTCTCGAGCACCGGCGCGATGTCAGTTCCGGACAAGGTTCCAATCTGATCGATCTGAATTTAGGCGCTGGCCGGATCGAGTTTATTTCCGACTCTTCCTCGATCGCCCGCCAAGTGCGTACCGCGCAATTCTCCGGCTTCGAAGATGTCGCGTTCTATAGCAGCGTCTCCTCGGGCACGCTCGTCGTTCGGACCGGTAGTGGGCACGCGGATCGTGTCACCTGGCAACCCGGACGTTTCGATGTGCAGCTTGGACCGGTGCCCGAGTCGGCGCCGCAAACCAGGATTACCTACACCGAGCTCAAGGACGTCTGGCTGATGACCGCCGGCGGCGCCGACACCGTGACGCTCAACGATCTCGGTTTTGCCCATCATTCCGAAAACGTGCGTCGGGGATTGGTGCGAGGGCATTTGCATGTCGCCACCCAAGACGAAAGCGACACGATCGTGTGGAATCTCTTGGGCGATCGCTCGCAGGGCAATATTTCGCTCCATGCCGGCGACGGCGCGCAGAACCGGCTCGAAGTCCGCTCCTTCCGCGGCCAGAGCGAAGAGTACTTCCTCGAGCCGGGTTCGTTTGGCTACCGCGACCGATTCCGACAAGCCGGCGGCGTCGCGGGCGCCGGCGGTTCGCTCGGCATCCTTACCACCGATCCCTGGATCATCGCCGAGATCTATGGTGGCAAGCAGCTTCATCAGTACCACGATTTTCAGCAACTCTATCTGGCCACGGGTGGCGGCGACGACACCATCGTGGTCGACGAGCGCGTGGCCGCCCAGCCATTATTGAATTTCAACAGCCAACCAGGCCACTTACCACGCGACGTCACGATCGATGCACAAGACGACAACGACGCCATCGAAGTGAACGTCGTGGCCAAATATCCCGCGTCGCGCTACCAAATCGATGGCGGAGCCGGCACGAACGGACTGACCCAATTCGTGCGCCGGCCAAGGATCGATTTGTCGCAGACGCAGGATGAGAACTTCATGTCGAGTGTTTTTGTGAGCCTGCGCGGAAATGAAATCGGCACGGATTACTTCAGCTGGGACCGCCGAACGACGGGACCGCCCGCAATCCCAAGCGACGATTCTACTCGCGACGCAACAACCCTGTTCCAGCAAATCACGGGTGTCACGATCGTCACGCTCGAGCAGGGGAATATCGAACTAGACGCCGCCAGCACACCAGCGACGACAAAGAACATTCAATGGCTCGTGCGCAGCGACTACGTTATGGCGCGTCTAAGCTTGGGTGGCAATGCCATGGACAAGGCGGTGCGTGTTGATGCGACCGGACACGCGCCGATGTGGCTCATTGTGACGTCGCAGAACGGCGACGAGACGGTACGAGTCATCGACAATGTGGCGACATTCTTGAACAGCGCGGCGAACAAATCCTCGCTGGAATTCATCAATATAGGCCAACTTGAAATCGAGACAGGCCAGGGCGACGATCACGTCATTGTTGAACAATCTGCGAAGGGAGAATTCCCTGGCGGATTGCTTCTTTCAACTGGGTCTGGCGACGATTCAATTGACTACATACTCACACAGCCCACTGCGCTACGCACCAAACTGGCGGTCCATGGCGGACCAGGGGCGCAGGACATCTTCACTTTTCGCGATGCGCCAGGAAACAATCTCGATATCCGAGTCGATACAGGTTTCTATAGCCCATCGATTGATATCGCCGCGGACGAGGTCGAGTACCTGCGATTCTTTGGCGGTGACGGCGATGATCAATTTCAAAATGGTACCGGTATTCCCTCGCTGCTCGACGGCGGCGCCGGAAATGACACCCTCTTCGGCGGATTTGCGGCAGACGTTCTTTACGGCGGGGACGGCATCGATCAACTATGGGGTAGAGATGGCCGCGATGCCTTCTATCCAGACTATAACGCCACAGGACTTCTCTTCGCGCTCTCGGGCGATTTTGTCTATGGGGGCAAAGGGGACGATCTCATCATAACGAGAGCCATCGACCAGATCGTCGACGAAGATGGCGTCAACCAGATCCAGGACTTTGTGCCCCTGGGAGCTTTCGACGGCACCGGTGGAACACTCGCCGATTGCATGTGCTTGCTGGATCACGGCCTGGCGCTCGATTCCCAGGGGCGAATAGCTTCATCAATGCGAGGCGTCATGAGCGGCGTGACAACGATCACAGCCGCGCAACCAGATGCGATAACGATTCCCACATTGACGTACACACCAAGCGTTGATTCGAGCAACAGCAAGACCGATCTCGAACCCAGCGGCTGAAACGCCCGCAAAGGCTAATGCTATCGCCCTAAGGCGCAGCTTGCACCATCCCGCGCTTCTCGTGCAGAAACTTCAAATGATGCTCGAGATGCTCCGTGTGCGTCTCGAGCTGTTCGGCCAGCGTGACGGGGCCGCGCTCGCTGTGGATGCCCACGCGGGCAAAATCGTCGTCGGTCAAACGTTCCAGCACCGCCGCCAGCATCAACCGGTTCAGCCGGAATAGTTCCGCGGCCTGGTGGGCGTCCTGCTCCTGATAGTGCAGGCGCCGCGCGAAGGCGCTCTCGTCAAAGGCGACCAGTGTCGGTCGCTCCTCGGCGATCGTGCGCTTCATCCGCTCCGCGCCGATCTGGTCGCTATCGGCCATGTGGAGCACGATCTCTTGAATGCTCCACGTGCCCGGCACCGGATGAGCCAGCAGTCGTTCGTGCGACAATCCGGCGATCCCACTGGCGAGTGCTTCGGCCCCCTCGCGATAGCGCGCGATCAGCGTGCGGTCCATGCGGTCTCCTCCTGTTCGATCTGGCTCGTCGAGGTGGCTTCGGCCCCTTCTCCTGCGACGGGCACGTGCTGCCATCGCGCGCCGAGCATGACGCAATTGATGCCCGAGCCGATACCGAACAATCCCACCTGATCGCCCGGCGCCAGCAAGCCGCGCTGGGCGGAAATCGCCGTCGTCACCGGCAACGCCGCGGAGCCCGTGTTGCCGAGATACTCGTAACTGGTGAAATCGGTTTCCGGCGGCAGATCGAGCGTGGCCAGCAGCAGCTTGCGCTGTGCCGAGCCGACCTGATGGCATACGGTCTTGTCGAGCTCCTCGCGCTGCCAGCCCAGCTCGCGCTGGAACTGCTCGAAAGCCGCTTCGGCCACGTCCACGCCGGCGTTCATGAGCGCTTCGGAGTCCGTTTCCATGAGCGGGCTCATCTGTCCCGCCACGGCTTCGTCACCGCCGCTGCTGTGACACAGTCCCACGTGCTTCGTCTCGGCCCGCGCGATGCCCCCCACCAAGTGCGCGCCGGTGCGGCTGGCGTCGCGATGCGAGAGTACCACCGCCACGCTGGCCGAACCGATCGTGAGCGAGGCGATCGCGGTCTTAACCGTGCTGCGTGTCAGAGTCTGACTTGCGTTGAGCGTGGCGATGGTCGTCTCGACCAGCTCGCGGCTCCCTTCGCTGGCCACGACGAGCCCCGCGCGGATTTGCCCCAATTCGATCATGTTCGCCACCAGCAGCATGCCGTTGAGCACGCCGAGACAGGCGTTCGAGAGATCGAACACCTGGCATTCGGCGGGCAACTTCAGACGCTCGTGTACGACGCAGGCCGTGGCCGGCTCGAGAAAATCGCGGCACACCGAGGCGTGTACGAGCGCACCGATCTCCGTGCGATCGATTTGCGCCGCGCGGATGGCCCGCTCGGCGCTGCGCACGCTGTTTTCGCTGGGGAGCGTGCCGGGCGTCCAGAAGCGCCGCTCGCGAATGCCGGTCATCAATTCGAGCCGCCCCTCGGGCAAGCGCAGCCGCTCGTAAAGCGGGGCCAGCCGAGCCTCGAGCTGGGCCGACGTGACGATTTCCTCGGGCAGGGTATAGCCAAACGCTTCCAGGCAGACGTGTTCGTATTTCATGCCATCGAGCATACCGGTCGGCGCAGGGAGCGTAAAGCAGCCGACAGCTTCCGCAATCGCCAGAACCCATTGCCACCGCACAACTTGCCAAGCGGCAGCCAGGTAAATGACTGGCCCATTTCGAGCGTCAGCCACGCTTGACGTGTACGGCATTCGTGCCGATTTGAAAATGTATTTGGTGCTTGCGCTGCGCTGCTCGCGCGCGTGATATGGGGGTCTGGCTCGGCGGAGACGCAAAATCATGTGCCCCGGTTGTGCCGTCGCGGAGCGGGGGTAGATTCGGCCCCGGCTCGCGAGCAAGTCTGCGGACTGGCTGGCAAGCCGGAACAGAAGAGAGGCAAGGTAAAGAGCGACACGACACGGAACTTTGCCCGGTTCGCGCCATGGAAGGCAGCGACAAAACCTCGCCCCGCCACACCGCAGGGATGCCCCGCCCCACGCTCGGCACGCTGGCCTCTTGGCCGGCCGTTTGCCGCCCGTCTCGCCGGACCACGCATCGCGCTGCGCTCGCCAGGCCACGGTTCGCTTCCCACCGTCCGAATCGCGATACCAGAGCAGATCGTGTAGCCCAGCAAAACCAGTGGGGTCATTCGTGCTGACACAGGAAGTGTCGAAAGGAGCGAGCCATGAAGCGCAAACCTCTGATCGGTCTGAATGCCGATTACCGCAGTGCCAAGAAGGATTCTCCCGCCTTTAGCTTCGTCCAGGCGGGCTACTACGATTCGATCGCCCGCGCCGGGGGCGTGCCGGTCGTCCTGCCGCCGCTCGAGGAAGAAGAGGACCTCTCGCAAGTGCTCGACGCCGTCGACGGCTTCGTGCTGGTGGGTGGTGCCGACCTCGATCCGCGCCACGACGGCTTCATGGTCCATCCCTCGATGCGCCTGCTCGATGGCCGCCGCGAGAAGTTCGATCGGCTGCTGGTCCGCGAAATCGCCCAGCGCCACATGCCCGTGCTTGCCATCGGCGCCGGGATGCAACTGCTCAATGTCGCCCAAGGGGGCAACCTGTTCCTGCACGTGCCCGAGGATATGCCCAAGGCGCTACCCCACCTCGACCCGATCGACCCGGCCCATCGCCATGCCCTGGAAGTCGTGCCCGGCTCGCTCATGGAGCGCATCTACGGCGAAGGCGAGCTGCGCGTGAACAGCTACCACCACATGGCGATCGACATGGTGGCCCCGGGCTTCCGCGTCACCGCGACCTGCCCCGATGGCGTGATCGAGGCGATCGAGAGCGACATCCCCGACTGGTTCGCCGTGGGCACGCAGTTCCACCCCGAGAGCGAATCGGCCACTGCGCTCGACCTGCGCATCTTCGAGGAGTTCATCGAGGCGATCGGTATCGGCACGCCCATGATGCGCCTCGTCGCCTAACCGCGTTGAGGGATACACAAGGCCGTCGGTCTCGGGCTCCTGGCCCAGTGGAGCCACCGACGACGGTCAATGGTCGACGCCGTCGGCCGTGGTTTCGAGTTCCCGCAACCGAGACCGCGGCTGACGCGTCGACGGATTTTGCTGTTCCCCACTGGCGCAACCTGCCAGGACTGCTCCGGTTTAAAGTGAAGTGGAACCAGCACCTGGGATCGTTTAATTTGCCATGTTGTGGCCGCGCGTGCTAAGCTACGCGCCATGCCAGACACGAACGCACTTCGTCGATCGAGCGAACACTGCATCTTAGCCGGTGTCTGCGGCGGTATTGCCGACTGGCTCGGTTGGAGCCCCACCGCGGTGCGGATTCTCTATGTGCTGATCTCGGTCATGTCGGCCGCCTTTCCCGGCATGCTCGCCTACATCCTGCTCTACCTGGTCATGCCAGGTCCGGAATAATCGCACTCCCGCCGCCGAGCGTTTGCACTAACGCGCGAGCGGCGCGCCGAGCACTTCCAAGAAGGCCCGCATCATCGCCGGATGCGCGGGCCATGCGGCGGCCGTCACCAGGTTGCCGTCGGTATGCGCGTCGGTGAACCCTTCGCCCGGCTTCACCCATTGGCAGCCGCATTGCACGAGATCGGGTTCGAGGGCCGGATAAGCCATGGCCCGGCGACCCTTCAAGATGCCTGCCGCCGCCAACACCTGCGGGCCATGACAGTGCGAAGCGATCGCCTTGCGCGCGTCGCCGAAGTGCCGCACGATCTCGAGCACCCGGGGATCGAGCCGCAGATATTCCGGCGCCCTTCCCCCCGGCACGATCAGCCCGTCGTACTGCTCGGGGCGCACCTCGTCGAAGTTCGCGGTCACGACAAAGTTATGACCGCGTTTCTCCGAGTAGGTCTGGTCTCCCTCAAAATCATGAATGGCCGTCTTCACCGACTCGCCCGATCGCTTGCCCGGACAGACCACGTCGACCGAGTGCCCCGCCGCCAACAACAACTGATACGGCACCATCGCCTCATAGTCCTCGACGTAGTCCCCCACGAGCATCAGGATCTTCTTGCCGGGCATGATGTTGTCTCAACGCATACGGGAGAAAAGCGGTAGTTGGACAGAATCGGGATGTGAGTTTAACAAATCGCGCCGCCGACAGTCACCCTCCGGAAGCTGCGCAAAATAGGTCGAGATTCGCAACAGCAAAACTAGAGAACACAGCGAGACTTCACCGATAAGATAAAATGGTCAAACACGAGCGGCCCCGATCGCAGCGGCGCGGACCCAGCTGAACTCCGCCACGCAGCGCATCACCCGAGGGAACCACGTTCGTGGTAAGTAACAGCCCTCCCGGCGGTTACCTGGCCGGCGCGAGTTGCCTGTCGACTGCCGCAGCGCGGATGGATGCCCGAGGGCAATCCGGCCCAGTCGCTCGCCAAAAATCGTGCCGTCCGAGACCAGCAAGTGGCAAGCGTGGGTTCCCCTGGCCCACATGCTTTCCGGGCGCCTGGTGCCGAAAACTGCCTACTTATGACGGTGCACAAGTGGAATCTCCCCATTACCTTCTCTTCACCGAGGCGCGAGGTCGCGAGCGCTCGGGACACTGGCATTTTGTGTTGCAGTCGGTTGACGGCTCGCACAAGTTCGAGGCGAACGACAACGAGCCCGAAATAGCCGGCGAACGTCTCGAATTGCTGAGTGTCGTGCGCGGTCTCGAGGCCCTCGACCAACCGTCGCGCGTGACGATCGTCACCCGCAGCCGCTACGTGAATCGTGGAATTTCCCACGGTCTCGACGAGTGGCGTGCCGCCGACTGGAACTGGGAGAAATTCGGCCAAATGGTGCCGGTCAAAGACTCCGATCTGTGGCGCCGCGTCGATCGCGCGTTGCGCTACCATCGGGTCGATTGCCGCTGCTGGCGATTCGATGCCCCGCATGACCAGGGTTTCGTCGGCTCGCGTTCCGCCGATCGTCCCACCGGCGTCGAGCGTCCGCCGAGCACGTCGTCCGCGCTTCCCACGCGGCGACGCCGCCTGCGGAACTGGCTACGTCGCGGCGCGCTCCGCACCCAGCGGACGGCGCACGAAACGGGCGAGTCCGTGCGGCTCTGGTTCCAACAGCTTGGAACCGGCCTGCTGTCGAAGCCCTGGCTCGGTTAGGTAAGTTGCCCGGGCGGGCGTCTGCTGCCAACAGATGGCCGCCACGGCATCGCCCTGATCGAGCCGGGTCCAGCGGACGGCGCTGGACATAAAGTTGCCGTTAAAGTCGTCGCAGGCCTCCTAGGCGCAACGACTACCCTGCCCGAAAATCACGTCGAGACGCTGAGCGTTTCGAGTCCCATTGCCACGCGGGAGAGTTTGATGCGTACGAGCGTCGATTTGGATAGCGCGAGCCGTTTGTTCGAGGGACATCACGAGAATCCGTTCGAACTGCTCGGTCCCCATCCGATCATCGAGAATGGCCACGCTGCGCTCGCCGTCCGTGCCTTTCTGCCGCACGCGCCGCAGGCTTGGGTGATCGACGCCGCGCACGGCAATGCCCTGCGACCGATGCGCCGCATCCACCCGGCCGGATTGTACGAGGCCGTCTGCCCGCCGGCGGCCGAAGAAACTCCGGCCCGCTACCTCCTGCAAGTGGCCGACAGCAAGGGGGCGAAAACCACCACGCACGACCCCTACGCCTTCCCCCCCCTGCTCACCGAGTTCGACAAATACCTGTTGAACGAAGGCCGCCACTGGAAGAGCTACGACCTGCTCGGCGCGCATCGCCGCATGATCGACAACGTCGAAGGGGTGAACTTCTGCGTCTGGGCGCCCAATGCCGAAGGCGTGAGCGTTGTCGGCGATTTCAACGATTGGGATGGCCGCCGCCACCCGATGCGCAAGCACATTCCCGCCGGGTTCTGGGAGCTGTTCGTGCCCGGGCTCAAGATGGGCACCCTGTACAAATATCGCATCAAGCATCACGGACAATACCGAGAGAAATCCGACCCGTACGGCTTTGCCGCCGAAGTGCCCCCCCGCACCGCCTCGATCGTGGCCGACCTGGAGCGCTACCAGTGGAACGACCATGAGTGGATGCGCGACCGCGTGCGGCACAACGCGCTCGACGCGCCGATGTCCTTCTACGAAGTGCATCTGGGAAGCTGGCGCCGCTCCCCCGATCAGCCCGAGAAATGGCTCGGCTATCGCGACCTCGCCCACCAGTTGGTCGACTATTGCCACGAGATGGGCTACACCCACCTCGAGCTGTTGCCGATCAGCGAGCACCCCTTCACGGGGAGTTGGGGATATCAGACCACCGGCTACTTCGCCGCGACGTCGCGCTACGGCACCCCCGACGATTTCATGTACTTCGTCGACTACTGCCATCAGCACGGCATCGGCGTGGTGCTCGACTGGGTGCCGGCCCACTTCCCGCGCGACGACCACGGTTTGCGACTGTTCGACGGCACGCACCTGTACGAGCATGCCGACCCGCGCCAGGGCGAACATCGCGACTGGGGCACGTTGATCTTCAACTACGGTCGTTGCGAAGTGCGCAACTTCCTCTTGTCGAACGCCCTCTTCTGGCTCGAGCGGTACCACATCGACGGGCTGCGGGTCGACGCCGTCGCCTCGATGCTCTACCTGGACTACAGTCGCAACGAAGGTGAGTGGATCCCCAACGAATTCGGCGGTCGCGAGAATCTCCCCGCCGTGTCGTTGCTCAAGGAGTTCAACGAGCAGATCCATCTGCAACACCCGGGCGTGCTGACGATCGCCGAAGAGTCGACCGCCTGGCCGAGCGTTTCTCGTCCCACCTACCTGGGTGGGCTCGGGTTCAGCCTGAAGTGGAACATGGGCTGGATGAACGACACGCGCCAGTACATGCACCACGAAGCGATCCACCGCAAGTATCATCACGACGAGCTCACGTTCAGCTTGATCTACGCCTTCACCGAGAACTTCATCCTGCCCCTCTCGCACGACGAAGTAGTCCACGGCAAGGGATCGTTGCTCGACCAGATGCAGGGGGACTTGTGGCAGCGGTTTGCCAACCTGCGCCTGCTCTACGGCTACATGTGGACGCACCCCGGCAAGAAGCTGCTCTTCATGGGGGGCGAGTTCGGCCAGTGGAACGAGTGGAACCACGACACCTGCCTACAGTGGGATCTGCTGCAGTGGGATTCGCATCGTGGCCTGCAGAAGTGGGTCGCCGACCTGAATCACCTCTACCGCCGCGAGCCGGCCTTGTTCGAGGTCGACTTCGACCATCACGGCTTCGAGTGGATCGATTGCCACTCGTACGACGAAAGCACGCTGAGCTACATCCGCAAGGCGAAGGATCCGAACAATTACCTCGTCGTGGCGTGCAACTTTACGCCCGTCGTGCGCCAGCACTATTGCATCGGCGTGCCCGAGGTGGCCTGGTTCGAAGAGGTCGCCAATAGCGACTCGATGTACTACGCCGGCAGCAACGTGGGGAATGGTCCCGGCGCCTTCTCGGTGCCCGAGCCGCACCACGGCCGCCCGGCGCGACTCGAACTGACGCTGCCCCCCTTGGGCGTCGTCGTGCTCAAGCCGCGGCGCTAGTTCCGGTTTCGCGCCGCTCCAGCAAGGACACGTAATTGCCACCCGTGGCTGCGGAGGACCTCCGCGGCCACGGCATGGCAGGCTTCGATCGGCTGGCCGGATTGGCGCCCGGACAGAATCGCTGCTCCACGTTCATCCGGAGCCTTGCGTCTGTTAATCTGTGTTCCTGGAGACAGGCAGGAGCACCGGCGTTGGACACGATCACGCAATACGACTACACGGCGGCCGACCCGGCCAGCACAAGCTCGTCGAACCGCGCGCTGCGATGGACGCTGATCGTCTTGGCGATCCTGGCCCTGCCGACGTTGCTCTGCGCCGGATTCGTGCAGCTCGTGCTGAGACTCGACGCGGCCCCCTCCGCGGCCGAGCTCGCGGCGCGCCGCTTCGAGTACCTCGGTGGCAGCATTGATTACGACAACGACTTCGAGCCACAGGTCGGTATCCTCGAGGAGCATCATTCCGGTCGACCAATCACCGGGATCACGCTCGACGAAACCCAGGTGACCGACGAACAGTTGGCGGATCTGGCGAAGTTTCCACGCCTCAAATTGCTGTCGCTGACCGATACCGCCATCACCGACGCCGGGCTCAAGTATCTCGCGCCGCTCGATCAGCTCGAGCAGCTCTATCTCGACCAGACACGCATCACCGATGCCGGCCTCGCGCCGCTGGCGACCCTCGAAAAGCTCGGCTATCTCAACCTGTCCGGCGCTGATATCGACGGCTCGGGCCTCGCACACCTGACGAACTTCAAATCGCTCGCTACGGTCGAGTTGAGCGACACGCGGCTGCAAAGCGAGGCGCTCGCCCACGTCGCGCGCTGGTACCGGCTCGAATCGCTCAATCTGGCCGGCACCAAGGTCGGCGACGAGGGACTCCAGCACCTGTCGCAACTGCGGAAGCTGAACTACCTGGAACTCCGCGACACGAAGGTGCAGGGACCCGGCCTGGCCGCACTGGCCAACGCGCGACGTCTGACCTGGCTCGATCTGTCGGGCCTCAAGCTGGCCGCCGGCTCGCTAGTACATCTGCAACGGCTCCATCGCCTGAACGGCATCGTGCTCTCGCGGGGACGCTTCAAGAACGACGATCTGCAATACGTGGCCAATCTTCCGTCGCTCGAATCGCTCGACCTGTCGCAGTCGGTGGCCAACAATTCGGGCGTGGCCCATTTGGCCTCACTGGGGCGGCTCAACAGCCTGCAACTGGACGAAACGCAAATCTCCGACGGGGCGGCGAAATCGCTCAGCGCGATCGTTAGCCTCACCGATTTGAATCTCACGCGCACGCGGATCGGCGATGCGGCGCTCAAGGCACTCGCCCCCCTGACGGCCCTCACGTCGTTGGAACTCGCGCGAACTCGTATTACCGACGCCGGGATGGCCCATCTCCAACCCTTCACACAACTGGTCTCGCTCGACCTCTCGCATACCGCCATCACCGACGCCGGACTGACGCACCTCGCCAAGCTCAACAAGCTCTACGATCTGAATCTGTCGGGCACCGCCATCACCGATGCTGGTCTCGTCAGCCTGCATCGATTGCCCGAGCTCAGCGAGCTCCACCTGCGCAACACCAAGGTCACCCAGGCCGGCCTCTTCGCGCTGCAGCAACGCTTTCCGAATGCCTGGATTACCCACGACTAGCGGCACCGCTAGGGTGGCGTCTCTGGTTCGCCATTTTCTGGGCAGTGTCCCGTCTGCTTGAGCCCTCTGCGCCGCGAGCCTATCATCGCCAGGGTGACACGAGACGGTTTGACGCGTCGATCCTCCAGGTACTCAGGCATGGACAAGCTCTCCTCGCCGCCGCGCGGTGCGTGGTGGCTGGCTGCCCCTTTGACGCTGCTCCTCGCCGGAGCATTGGCGGGCGGAACCAGGTCCCCCGGTTCTGGAGCCCAAGCTCCGCCATCCAACGACGCCTCGGCCGAATCGCCCCCGACGGCCGAGGCCCCAGCGGCCCCTCCCGAGATCCACGTGCCCGACGGTTTCACCGTCGAGATGGTCGCCGGGCCGCCGCTGGTCTCCCACCCCATGATGGCGGGCTTCGACGATCGCGGCCGGCTCTACGTGGCCGACGCGCTCGGCGTGAACCTCAACGCCGAGGAGCTACAACGCGACCTGCCCAATCGCATCCAGCGTCTCGAAGATACCGACGGCGACGGCCGCTTCGACCGGGCCACCACGTTCGCCGACAAGATGACCTTCCCCATGGGCGCCCTCTGGTATCGCGGCGCCGTTTACTCCGCCAGTCCCCCCTACATCTGGCGGCTCGAAGATACCGACGACGATGGCGTGGCCGACAAGCGCGAGGAGATCGTCGGCAAGTTCGGCTTCGTCGGCAACGCCGCCGATATCCACGGTTGTTTTCTCGGTCCCGAGGGGCGCATCTACTGGTGCGACGGACGCCACGGGCACGAGTTCGTCGATGCCGAGGGCAAGACCCTGAGCAAAGGCCAGGCAGCACGCATCTTTTCCTGCCGGCCCGACGGCAGCGATGTGCAGGTCTACGCCGGCGGGGGCATGGATAACCCGGTCGAGGTCGCCTTCACGCCCGAGGGAGAAATGCTCGGCACGATGACCTTCTACAACCCCGACGAAGTGCGGCACGACGCGCTCGTCCACTATGCCTATGGCGGCGTCTATCCGCGCAAGCACGCGGTGGTCGAGGAGTTCAAACGCACCGGCGATTTCATGCCCCCGCTGTCGCTCTACGACACCGTCGCGCCGGCCGGGCTCACACGCTACGGCCACACGGCGTTCGGTCCAGAGTATCAAGACAATTTCTTCTCCGTGCAGTTCAACACGCACAAAGTGCTGCGGCACGTGCTGACGCGCGAGAAGAGCAGCTTCTTCGCCGCGGACGAAGATTTTCTCACCTCGCCGAGCATCGACTTCCATCCCACCGACGTGCTCGAAGATGCCGATGGCAGCCTGTTGGTGATCGACACGGGGGGCTGGTTCCGTCACGGTTGCCCCACGTCCCAGATTGCCAAGCCGGAGATCCTGGGAGCGATCTACCGCATCCGCCGCGCGGGCGCGCCCGTAGAGGACGACCCCCGTGGCCGCCATCTCGCCTGGCGCGACGCCACGCAGGAAGCATTGGCGGCACGACTGGCCGATCGACGACCCGCGGTGCGCGAGCGTGCGATCGACGCCTTGGCGCAGCGTGGCGACCAGGTAGTTCCCCTGCTCGCGAGCATCTTGAAGCACGCGGAATCGCCCGCCGTGCGACAAGCGGCCCTCTGGTCGCTCGCCCGTATCCAGAGCAACGAAAGTCGCCGCGTGGTCCAAACAGCCCTCGACGATCAGGATGCAACGGTGCGTCTTACGGCCGCACGCGTCTTCTCCTCACATCCAGACACGAGGGCCCGAACAAAGCTCGAAGAGCTTCTAAAAGACGAATCGTCGGCAGTCGCTCGCGAGGCGGCCACCGCGCTCGGTCGCCTGGGTTCTTCCTCTTCGGTGCCGGCCCTGCTGCAGGCGGCCCCCTTGGCTCATGCCGCGGGGAGCACCGACCGTCACTTCGAGCACGCGGTGACTTACGCCTTGATACAGATTGGCGCTCGCCAACAGACGCGCGACGGTCTGGCGCATACCAACCATCCTCAGACACAGCGCGCAGCACTCATTGCCTTGGATCAAATGGACGACGGCCAACTGACGAGCGCCATGGTCGCCTCGCTGCTCGATCGATCGGATACGTCGTTGATGCGCGTCGCGCTCGAAATCTTCGAGCGACATCCAAGCTGGTCGGGAGAGGTCATCCAACTGGCGAAGCAACTGGTAGCCCACGCGGAACCGAGCCCGGAGGATACCGATCTCTTGCGCGGAGTGGTGCTCGGTTTCGAATCCAACGAGGAACTGCAACGACTTGTCGGCGACGCACTATTCAACGAAGCGACTCCCAGGCCAACGCGACTCGCCCTGCTCGACGGATTAGCACGCGGCAGCCTGAACGCCGTTCCCCCGCGCTTGCGACGCGGTGTCGGAAAGTCACTGCAACTCGAGGACGCCGAAGTGCTGGCCACCGCGATCGCCGCGGCGCACACCCTGGGTGGCAAGGATTTCGAGCCGGAACTGAGCGCCTTGATAGCGAACGACAACCACTCCGCCTCTCTGCACCGTGCGGCGGCAATCGCCTTGGCGGGCGATCATCGGCCCCTGAGCGCCAGATGCTTCATCCTTCTGATGTGGTCGCTCACCGGCTCGTTTTCACCAGCCGAACGCATGGCCGCCGCGGCCGCCATCGGCAGGTCCGAGCTGACCCCTGCTCAATTCCAAGAGGTGCTTCAGATGATCGATCAGGGCTTGGGGCCCCTGGAAACGCCGTTGCTCGTCCGCGCCTTTCGTGGCCAAAGCGATCCCGAACTCGGTAAGCGGCTGTTGGGGTGCCTCAACCGACTGGCCATCGCCGACACCTTCAGCACCGAGCAGGTCGACGAGATCTTCGCCGCGTTTCCGGCCGAGATACGCGAGAACGCACGAAATCTCAGCACCATTCGCCGCGATCAATCGACCGCGGACCAGAAAAAGCGGCTCGAAGAACTGGCCTCACGGTTAGAAGGTGGTAATGCGAAACAAGGCGAGCGCATCTTCCATGACAATCGCGCGGCGTGCGTCGTCTGTCACCGCGTGCAGAACGAAGGGGGGCAGATCGGTCCCGACCTGACGAAGATCGGCTCCATCCGCGCTCCGCGCGATCTGCTCGAGTCGATCGTCGTGCCCAGCGCATCGTTTGCCCGGGGATACGAGACCTACGCGATCGCCACCTCGACGGGCATCCCTCTGACGGGAGTCATCGCCAAGGAAACCGCCACCACGATCGTGCTGCGCACGACGAACCGCGAGGAGCTCCGCATTCCGCGCGAAGACATCGAAGCGATCGAGCGCAGCCAGATCTCCGTCATGCCCGACGGCCTCGATCGTCAACTGTCGAACGAGGAACTGCGCGACCTCATCGCCTACTTGTCATCGCTCAAGTAGCGAATCGCAGGACGGGTTCCGGGGGGGCACTGGCTCTGCCAGACGTAGACGTAGGTCAGGTACGCCGTACCTGACAATCATTCGACGTGGCCAACTCGAAAAAGTGTCAGGTACGGAGTACCTGACCTACTTCGCATCGGAATCGTCTCCCTACGGAGCAATCACTTCCAGCGAGCGCCCCCAACCGACCGGCGTGTGGTAGATCTGCGCTGCCCGAGCGGGCTCGGGCGCCGGGACGTATTCACCTTCACCGTGAATTGGCGTCGCGCCACAGCCCTGCGGACCGCAGCCGACATAGACCGGTGTGTAGCAAGGACGGCGGACGCCGTTCGAATAAGGCGCGCAGCCCGTGCAGCACGTTTCGGCGTGATAGCCCGAGCTGAATCCCACCCCCATCTTGCGGCAGATCTGCTGATGGAGCGAGGCCGCGGATGCATCCTGCCAGGCGTGGCAGACCAGACATGCCAAGAGCGCGATAATGAGCCGCCTCACGACGACCTCCTTGCCCGAATAGTGTCGATGCTTCAATGCGTCGTTCTATTCGTTCATCGTGCCGGGCAACGCTCGGCGCTTAGCCCTCCGCGTACAACTTCTCGACGAGAGAATCGCCACCGCGCCTGGCACGCCGGATGTTCGGGTCGTGCCGGCCGGTACGCAAGCTAAAGCCCCTGCCGCAGTCCCTCGTACAAGGCGATGGCCACGCTGTTCGAGAGATTCAGACTGCGTACGGCGGGGCGAATCGGAATCAGCAACTGGCGGCTGGCATACTGCTCGAGCAACGATCGTGGCAAGCCGCTCGATTCGCAGCCGAACACCAGCACGTCCCCCCGCTGGTACGAGACCGACGTGTACGCACGCTCGGCGGTCTTGGTGAAGAGCCAGGGTTGGCGGTCCGGCAGCCGCTCGACGAGCGCGGCCCAATCGTCGACCACTTCCCACTCGAGGTGCTCCCAGTAGTCGAGCCCCGCGCGGCGCAGGTAGTAGTCGTCCACGCGAAAGCCCAACGGCCGCACGAGCCACAGCTTGGCCCCCACGGCAACGCACGTCCGGCCGACGCTCCCCGTGTTGTGCGGGATCTCGGGCTGATAGAGAACGACGTGCAAGAGCGGTTCGTACTTCACGCTCGCAGGAAATAACACGCCGTCGCCAAAGGGTCAAGCGGGCATGCACGGCTCCGTCAGCGATCGCGTCACGGCGCAAGGTCAAAGCGTGCCTCGTCCGCTCCCTCGCTCACGTTGTGCCGCAACGGCGTCGTGTTCGCGGCGCGATACTTCATGGCGATGCGCGAAGGGGCCGGCTGCGCGATCGAAGGAGCCGAATCATTGCGCGGCAGGTAGTACACGCGCAAATCCTCGAGCATGACGCGATGCGGCCCGATCACCGCCCCGTCGCGACCATCCCCGGCCCGCAACTCGAATCGCCCGCTTCCGTCCGTCACGGCCGATGATTTCACCTGAGGGACGCCACCTTTCGACTCGGGCACGAAGGTGACCAGGATTTGCTCGGCGGGCTTCCCGCCAATCGACACGCTACCCGAGACTGGCGTTACCTGCGGCGGACGCGCGCAACCCACCATTAGGCAACACGCCAACGCCGGCATCAGCCGGCGCAACACTTCACTCGGCATCGGGCACCTCGCGTCCGGCACGGGTGCTGAATGCCTGCAGCACCTCGAGCGGCATCGCATCTACCACGAATCGCCCCGAACCGTCGGCCAGCGCGAACTGCGCGCCCCCGGGATGATTGCTCCCCCAGGAGCAGAGCCGCTGGTCGGAATAGTATTGGAACATCTCTGCATCATTGGCCGGCGGTACGGCCGACTGGCGGGCGTTGTAGTGCATCGGCACGCGATAGTTGATCGGCGCATGCCCGCTCATCGTGACGTGTCCGATCGCCTTCAGTCCTCCCGAGACCCCCCACCAGCCCCACGTCGAGAGGCGATCGGGGCAGAGCCCTGCATCGGCGAACGATTCGAGATTTGGGTCGTCGTGACTGCGCTCGCCGAAAAGAAAGGTATTCGACGTGCCGTCGATCACATCGGGCAAGCGTGTCAAGTGTGCATTGGCCTTCGGCACGGCGCCGGGACCCACCGCGTGGAAGATGCCATCGAGCGTGGCGAGTTGCGTGAAGTAGGAACGTGTGCCCCCGTTGCCGCCATAGCTGGTGAGGGCGTAGTACCAGCCCTGCTGCGTCGCAATCGGGTTCTGCGGCAAGACGTCCGAAGGACAAACGAAGCCGCCGACTACTCGACTGGTGCGCGACGCGGCGCCGCCGGAGGTGTTCAACATCGGGTCGTCGCGTTCCCACGCCGCGACGCGGGCCGTCTCCTCGAGGAAAGGCAGCAAGTACACGAACAGCGGCACTTGCCGATAGGCGGGAGGCGCTGGAAACGAACGTTGATCCACGCCCGGCGGAAAATAGGCGTGCGACTCGTGGTAGTTGTGCGCGGCGAGCGCCAACTGCTTCAGACGATTCTGGCACTGCGTGCGTCGCGCTGCTTCGCGCGCCGCCTGCACGGCAGGCAGCAGAATGGCGATCAAGATGCCGATGATCGCGATGACGACGAGGAGCTCGACCAGGGTAAAGCCAGACGGTCGATGGCAGTCGCGCATGGCTCGAGCCCTTCTTTCACGTGACGCGTACGGCCGTCCATACCGGCGCCGTGGGAGTGCCCAAGTCGTTCGACTCGACGAACAACACGATGCGGCCGTTGCGCAAATTCGGCCGCAGTCGCTTGCCGAGATCGACCATGCCCGCCGACAGTTCCTCGCCACTGTCGAAGCGGATAACCGCGTCGACGGCACGCTCGAGCAACTCGTCGATCTGCCGCACGAAGCCCCATTCGAAGGCCTCGGCCGCCTCGCCTCCGCGATACACGACGCGGCCATCATTGCCACTCGCCACCAACCCGACGGCGGCCAGCGCGCCAATCACCCCTCCCTGTGTCCCAGCGAGCCCTTCGAGGTGCAGGCCATGTTCCGCGGCCAGCCGTCGCGCATCATCCTGCGTAACCAACTCGCGCTGACAGCGAAAACCGAACTGCGAGATCGCCCGCGGCACGTCGCGCGTGAGACAGAATCCCGGATCGCTCCCCGCGGGAATCCAGTCGAGGATGGCTGCTCTGAGGCGCGCCGCCAGCGCGCCGAGCGGCTCCTTCACGAGCGGTCGCAGCAGCATCGCCGCGCACCCATTCTTGTTCGTGCAAGGGACGCGGGGATCGACGAGCAACTGGTGCCGCACGATCAACTCGGTGCGATAGCGCGACGATTCTAGCTGCGCCAAATGCTGCGACAGCTTGTTCGTGCCCGGTGTGTCGGGCATGTCGGTATCATCGATCCCGAGATAAATCATGGCACTGCCAAAGGATGGCCGCGTGCTCCTCGATCAGCGGCGCAAGATCAACTCGCCGTCGACCGCGAGCGCGCCATCGGTGGACGAAAGCAAACCGCCGCGCTCAACAACCCAGCCACGGCGCCGCAGGCGAGAAAGCTCGCCAGCGCCGCAGGCCAGAAGCTGAGAAAGGGCCGACTGCCAGGCGGATCCATCTGCGCCAGCGCCAGGAGCAATCGCACCGCGAAGGCGGCCAGATTGGCCACCCCCCCAGCCGCCAGAAACTTCGCATAGAGCCGCCAGCCGACGACATTCCCGCGCAGCATCAGGTCGAGCACGGGACCGAGCACGAGCAGGCCCACGAGCGCCGCGCTCTGCACTCCTCCTCCCACCCCCCCCGCGGCGAGCAGCAGCGCCCCGATACCGCCGCCGGCCGATACGATCGTGCCCGATGTACTGCGCGGCACCGTCGCCAGCCCCGCCGCCACGGGGAGCGCGGCCAGCAGAATCACATGCCCCGGCAGTGGCACGCGCACATGCACCAGCGCGAGCAAACAAGAGGCTAGTCCGCCGAGCGCAAGCAGCCAGGCCACTTCCGCGGCCGACGCGCGCGCCGCGGAGGACGCGAAGCCACGCCAGCGCCGCGCCCCCAGCAACTCGGCATTCACCGTCGTCCAGGCGGCCATGTAAGTTCCTCCCTTAGTTGCAGCGGCGACGTCTCATGATCGCCAGGCCCAGCATCGCGCCGAGCGCGGCGAGCACGAACGAGCTCGGCTCCGGCACGACGTAGGTCACTTCCAGAACTGGCGCCACGCCGGGGGGCGTGAACGTGGGTGATTCACTGCTGTTCAGACGCTTTGCCGTCTGACCAACGGACTCATCACCGAGAATCGCCCAACCGAAGTTCGCCGCCGGATTATCCAACCAACTTTGCACATCGGCAATCATCTGTTCGTTTCCAGGCGTAGAACTCGACCAGGAGAAGAACTGCAGACCTCCGAAGTCGTCGCTGATGAGAGTCGAGCCGCTGACCGTGGAACTGAAGTCCCCGCCAGGAGTGTCCCAAGTAGGGCTCAGAGCGGGATTGGTCGCATTGTAGAAGGTATACAGCCAGGTGGCGTCCCCCTCGGTCGCCGGGGCGCCGACTCCGCCCGCGAAGAAGGAAGTTCCCTCGCCCCAGTCCTGCAACACGCGCCGCAACGAGTGCGTGCGATCGCCATTCAATCCCATGATGTCACGTACCGTAAGCTTGACGCCGGTAATCGTCGCGCCGTCGGGAATCGCGCTCGCATCGATATCGAAGTAAATCAGGCCGCGACGAATGCTGATGCCGGCTCCCTGATTCGTACGGCCGGAGAAGATGTCTCCTTGCCCATTGCTGAGTTGATTCGCCGGATTCGTCTGCTCGATCAGCGTATTGTCTCTATCGGGTGTCAGGGAAATCGTCTCGGCCGAGACGGCAAACGGTACGATAAGCGCCAAGAAGGCGGCCGCGGAAAGGTGGCGTATGTGCATGATGCGGGTCTCTCCAAAAAGGGCTTCGAGTGAACCGTGACGGAGCGACGAGCAAAAAAAGTTGCTCGCTCTACGAACGTCTACGACTCACGAGCGTTTCCTTCTGGAGACCCTGGCGGCGAACGGATAGGATGGCGCCCACGCCACCACGTGCAACCGCTCTGCATGCACGTCATCGGCACGATAATGTCTCTGCACGATAGCATCATGTCAATAGAACCGACCCTCAAAAACCGCCTGAAGGCCACGCGGCTCGCTCGCGGCTGGTCGCAGGAAGAGCTGGCCCGCGCCAGCGGGCTCTCGCGCAGCGGCATCAGCGCCATCGAGACCGAACGACTGGTCCCTTCCGCCGCCGGCGCCCTGGCCTTGGCGAAAGCGCTGGCCTGCCGAGTCGAGGATCTGTTTCAGCTCGAGGAATCGCCGGCCACGCCCACCTGGGCCTGGCAGCCGACGGACGCCCCCTGCCGCTACTGGGAGGCCGAGATCGCCGGACGCCGCCTGCTCTATCCTGGCGATGCGGTCAGCGATTCGCTGCTGGCCCACGACGGTTATTTCGAGGGAAATCTCCCCGCGCCCGGCCCGCGAGAGCTGGCCGAGCGCACGCTGGTGCTGGCCTGCTGCGACCCGGCCGTGAGCCTGCTGGCGGCCGAGCTCGCCCAGAAACAGATTCGCCTGCTCGTCCTTTCCCGTTCTAGCCGCCTGGCACTGCAACTGCTGCAACAGGGGCTCGTTCACGTGGCTGGCGTCCATCTTTCTCGCTCGGGCGAAGAGGGGAATGCCGCCGCCGTGCAGGAAACGCTCGGCTCGGGCTACCGCCTGCTGCGCCTTGCCCGTTGGCAAGAGGGGCTCGCCGTGGCCCCCGGCCAGCGCGTGACGTCGATTCGCTCGGCGGTCGATTCACGACTGCGCTGGGTCGGCCGAGAAGCGGGCAGTGGAGCCCGCCAGTGCCTCGACGAGATCCTGGGAGATCGCAAGGCCCCGCGGCACGAAGCGCGCAGTCACCAGGGGGTGGCCGAGGTAATTCGCGCGGGGCTCGCCGATGCCGGAGTCTGCCTGCGCCTCACGAGCCAGCAAGCAGGGCTCGATTTTCTCGGCATTCGCGAAGAGGCCTACGATCTCTGCTATTCGTCTGGCGCGGAACAAGATCCACGCATCCGGGCCCTCGTCGAGGTCGTCGAGTCGGCACGTTTCCGCAAACTGCTCGGCGAATTGCCCGGCTACAGCACGCCCGATACAGGCACGCTGCGCACCGTACGCTAACGCCAGACACAGCCAGACTCTCTGTTGAATTCTGCCCCTGACCACTAATCACTGCCCCCTGACTACTGACCGCTAACTTTCTGCTGGAAAGCAGCAGCGTGCTGGAGTAGAAATGTGTCGTGGCGCACGCCCCCCCAAAGTAGTCGGCGGGGAGCGCGATGTGCTATCGAATTGATGACAACGATGCGAAATCGCGACAACAGCGAGTCGCTTGCTCGGCCGAGCGTCTCGCCCCAAGAAACGCAAATCACTGTTTTCTAGCGATTTAGCACGGTGTCGTCCGTTGCCGCGAATTCGCGGCGCGCGGTTTGCCAGTACGCAGGCGTCTCGTTGGGACCGGGTGTGGAAGTCGCACTCCGGGGAGATACCGGACGGAGAGCAGTGGCGCGATGCGAAAGCTAAGTCTCGGGGGCAGCCGTGAGCGTGATCGGCCCTCCGCGAGGCGCTGACCAAGGAGTACCACGATGCGTACCTCACGAATCCCCTTCGGCTTGGCAATCGTCGCCCTGCTGACGCTCCCCAGCCTGGACCAGGAGGTCTTCGGGCAGGGGCTTTTCAATCAGAATCGCCAGCAGCAGTCTCGTGGTGGGCAGCGCACTCGCGATTACTACAACGACGGGTACGAATCGGAAGACATCGGCAGCACGATCATCAAGACGCTGCCCGGCCTCCTCGACGGCTTGAGCAAGCTGCCGAAGCCATCGAACAATAACAATAACAACAATAACAATTTCGACGACGATTACCGACCGCCGCGCAATCGTCGCAACTACGACTACTACGAACCGTCGCGCCCCGTGCAGGTGCGTCCCGCGGCCCCTCCGCCACCGGCCACGCCGCAACCGAACAAGCTCCCCCCCAAGGTGGTCGAGCCTGAAAAGAATCAGAACATCGCCGAAGGACGCTCTCTGACGAAAAAGGAGCTCGAGGCGGCCAAGGATCAGATCGAAGAGGTAATGGACGAGCAGTTCGACCAGTTGGAAGACAAGCTCGCCTCCGAAGCGCAACTCTCGGATAAGCTGCAGAAAGCGGGAGTTACGCCGGCCGAAGCCGATCGCATCGCGCGCGAAATTACCGACGGCAGGCTGAGCAACGCCTCGGAAGCGACGCTGGCTGGGCTCACGCCACCGCTCGACGCCGGCGCCCGCGACGCGGCCGATGCCTGGAAAGAACTGAACGACGCCCGCGACGCGGCACGCGATGGCAAGCTGACCGCCACGCAGTTGGCCGATCTCGACGCGGCGTTCGACCGGCTCGGCTTCTCGAAGGCCGACAGCGACGCGATCAACAATACGATCGCCGATCTCGGCACCTCGTCGACCATTCAACAAATGCTCATCGCGGCGACACCCGACAATCCCACCTTGCCCACCGGCAACGACAACCTGATTGCCCTCTTGCCCACGCTCCCCCCGGGCACCATCATCTCGCTGGGAGGGGGCATGGTGCTCATCTCGGGCAGCACCGAGGAAGACGGCCCCACGATTACGACGGGCTGTATTGCCGAAATGTCAGGGCTACCGATCGAAGGCACCCCGGCCCCCGACTCCACCTCGAAGGTCGTCACCAGCGGCACGTTGCTGCTGAACAATGCCGACGTCGAAGTGAACTACGTGGTCAACGGCAGCTCGTACACGATGAAGCCGGGCTTCTCGCAGCCCCTCGCCGCGGGCACGACCTGGGTCGTCGAGTTCGACAAGGGAGATAGCAAAGGGCAGGCCAGGTACACCCTCTCGCCTGGCACCTACGCCTTTGAAGCGAGCGATAAGGCCTGGGAACTCTACCGCCAGTCGTACGACGTCACCATCGACAACTCGGCCAGCTCGATCGACTTCCACTACGTGCTCAACGAAGAGCCGCAAAAACTGGCCGCCGGCGAAAAACAGCAACACAAGGGAGACTATCCCCTCATGGTTCGCTTCGACGACGGCAACGGCGCCGTCAAGCAAAAGAAGCTGACCAAGGGTGAACTGCAGGTGGGAGTCGATATCGCCAGCAACACGCTCGACCTGCTCGACGCCACCACGCCCCGTACGGAAATCGCCTCGGTCGGAAAGGACGCCAAGCGTGGCCTGTTCGGCCCGACCAAGGGAGACGCCCCCACCGAACTCTTCGGCAAGCGTGCCTCACGCTTGAACCGCGACGATGCCCCCTGGCGAATCGCCGAGCGCCTGTCCGATGCCAAGCGCGCTGGCCAGGATCGTGCCGCCGCGCGACTCCGCGAAGACCGCGGCAACATCGAGCCGGGCATCAACGTGTTCGGCGTGGCAGGGCAGCCCGAACTATAGCCCCTCGTCAAAAAACGACCGACCCACACAAGCCCGGCTTCGCTCGGGCTTGTTTTTTGCGCGCAGGCTTGCCGTTTACCAGCCACGCCCGAGAAGGCTTAAGTATCGCCGCGGCCCAGGCCCCACTGTTGCCCCACCTGATCGAGCAGGGCGAGCTTGCCACCGTAGGCCTTACGTAGGTTCTCTTCCGTGAATACCTCGCGCGTGGGACCGGCGGCCACCACGCGCATGTTGAGCAGCACGACGTGATCGAAGTACTCTGTCACCGTCGGCAAATCGTGATGCACGACCAGCACCGTCTTGCCGGCCGCGCGCAGCTCGCCGAGAATCGCCACGATCGCCTGCTCCGTCGTGGCATCGACCGCGGCGAACGGCTCGTCCATGAAATAAAGATCCGCATCCTGCGCAAGCGCCCGCGCCAGAAACACGCGTTGCTGCTGCCCCCCCGAGAGTTGGCTGATCTGCCGCCGCGCGAAGTCGGCCATGCCCACTCGGGACAGGGCGTGCAAGGCACGTTCGCGATATTTCTTCGTCACGGGACGAAACCAGCCGATCTGACGGTAGAGCCCCATGGCCACCACATCCAGCGCGTGGACGGGAAAATCCCAGTCCACCGTTTCGCGCTGCGGAACGTAGCCCACGCGCTGGCGCACGTGGCGGTAGGCCTCGCCGAAAAAAAGCACTTCGCCCGACACGCGGGGAACCAGCTCGAGCACGGCCTTCAACAGCGTCGTCTTGCCCGAACCGTTGGGCCCCACCACCGCCACGAGGCTCCCCTCGGGAGACGTGTAGTCCACCTCCCACAAGACGGGCTTGCGGTGGTACGCCACCGTGAGATCTCGAATCGAAAGGGGCGCCGACATACGGCCCTCGGGCTGTCGAATCCGGCGTTCCACGTCCACGGTCTTCCACGAAGAAGCCGGCCGAGCGACGGGATTCGAACGGTCGGGCGCCATCATAGAGTCGTCGGCGAGCGATGGGTTAGTGAACAACGGGGAGAGCGAGCTTTCCGTGGAGGCCTCGCTCGGGGGCCTCGCCGCCCAGGGCGCGGGCAATCGTCGTGGCATTGTGGTCGATCATGCCGAGATAGGTCCCTTCGTACGAGCCGGCCGGCCCCATGGCATCGGAGTAGAGCTGACCGCCGATCTTGACGTCGTGCCCCTTGCTCCTGGCCCCTTCTCGCACCGCCTCGACGCTCTTTTGCGAGACGCTCGACTCGACGAAGATGGCCGGCACCTGATTGCCCACGAGAAAATCGACCAGCTCGTTGATGTCGTCGACGCCGGCCTCACTCTCGGTGCTGATCCCCTGCACGGAGCGCACCGGGATATCGTAGGCTCGCGAGAAGTAGCCGAAAGCGTCGTGCGCCGTGATCAGGTAGCGCTGCGCTGCCGGCACGCTGGCGATCACCTGGCGCGTGTAGTCGTCGAGCTGTTTCAACTCGGCCTGATAAGCGGCCGCTCGCTGGCGATACTCGTCGGCATGGGCCGGATCGTATTGGGCTAGCATCTCGGCGATGTACTCCACGGCCTTGCTCCAGGCCGCCACGTCCATCCAGACGTGCGGATCCCAGTGCCCGGCAAACTCCGGTGGCTCGCGCAGGTAGGTCTCGTCGATCCCCTCGGTAACGGCGAACACCGGCTTGCCCGAGCGTGCCACCTTGGCGAACGTGTCTCCCATCCGCCCTTCGAGCATCAGCCCGGAGTAGAAAACGACGTCGGCATCCATGAGCTTTTTCACGTCGCCGCGCGTCGGCTTGTAAAGGTGCGGATCGACCCCCTCGCCCATGATCCCCACGACCTGCGCACGATCTCCGGCCACGTTACGAACGATGTCGGTCACCATGCCACAGGTGGTGACGATCGAGTAAGCCCCCTCCTTGGCCACCCGAGTTTTAGAAGTGGAATCGGTCGAGGCTTCACAACCGGTGAAGAAAGAGAGGACCGCGACGCAGAGGAGCAATACGATTTGAAATGAGATTCGGCTACCCATAGAAGTCCGTTCGCAAGCGGGGAAACGCCAATTATTTTTGATATCCAAAAATTATTTTTTGAACCTCAGTGCGATTTGTCAACCCTAACCCGAGTTTCAGTACCCTCTAAGCCTTTTTCCATCATGGCTTACGTGTTGACAGCCTCTTTAAAAATAGTATCATAAACGATACTAAAAAGTTTTAAATCTGTATCTTTATTGATCTATTATTCTATGGATGGCACTGACTTCGAAGCACGCCGCCGGCAGCTCGGGCTGAGCTTCGCTACGCTTGCCCAACGGAGCGGCGTCTCCCAGCCGACCCTCAAGCGTATGCTCCACGGAGAGCTGACTCACCACAGTTTCGGCAACGTGATTGCCGTGGCTGATGCGCTGGGCATGGCGGCTCAGTTCTCGACGACAGCCGCATCCGAGATGCGCGAGCAGCAGGCCCTGTCGAAAGCCAGGCGACTGGTAGGACTGGCACAGGGTACGTCTGCGCTCGAGGCGCAGGCCGTGGATCAAGCGACCTTTGACGGCATGGTGCAACAGACGATGCACGAACTTCTAGCCGGCTCACCACGACGTCTCTGGGCGTGATCTCGATGTCCGACTTCGCGCCGATACCGGGCGAGACGCCGATCGACGTTAGCCACCTGCGCGACCGATCGATCCGCACGCGTGCGGAGCTCGCGCGGCGAGAATTCGCCAACATACGGCGGCCGATCGTGCGTTACCTTTCGAGCCGCCCGAATCGTCGGCTGGCTCCGTTCACCTTCGAGTGGATGCTCGGATTGCACGGCGAGATGTTCGGCGAAGTGTGGCAGTGGGCCGGACAGACACGCACAGAAAACCTGAATCTAGGCAGCGTCTGGCAGCAAGTCGGTCCAAGCCTGCTCGACCTGGCGAGCGATCTTGCCTACTGGCGGAAGCAACCGCCCTTCGAGGTCGTAGTGCAGTCCGCCACGCTGCACTATCGCGCCGTGGCCATTCATCCTTTCGCGAATGGCAACGGGCGCTGGGCGCGCCTGCTGGCCAATATCTGGCTAGCACAGCATCGGCACGCGATCGTCATCTGGCCCGAGACCGGCTTCTCGACCGGCACGAGCCCGATTCGCGACGAATACCTCGCTGCCTGCCGCGCTGCCGACGCTGGTGATCTCGCTCCCCTCATCGCGCTCCATCGAGCGCATCTCGAGCCCGAGTAAAGCGAGCGACGCTGGCCCGTCGCCGCGATTGAACAATCATGCCGCGCGTGGTCTACTCTCCCTTTTCGCGTTGGCGGTGTCCTATCTGATTGAGCGCCCACGCACTGCTCTGCCACCTGCACCCAGACTTCGTGCCACCACGAACTATTGCCGCCCATGCCAGCCGAACGCCCTGTTTTTCCCGAACCCAAAGGCAGTCCGAACTTTCCGGAAATGGAGTTGGGCCTGATTCGGCTCTGGAACGAGCGGAAAATCTACGACAAGTCGCTCGCCGCGCGCAAGAGCGAGAACGCTCCCCGCTTCGTTTTTTATGAGGGCCCTCCGACCGCCAACGGCCTGCCCCACCCGGGACATTGCCTGACGCGGGCCATCAAGGATCTCTTCCCGCGCTACCGCACCATGCGGGGCTACCTTTGCGAACGCAAAGCGGGCTGGGACACGCACGGCCTGCCGGTCGAGGTCGAAGTCAGCAAAGAGCTCGGCATCCACTCGAAAGAAGAGATCGAGGCCTACGGCATCGAGCCCTTCATCCATCGCTGCATCGAGAGCGTCTTTCGCTACACGCAGCAGTGGGAACGGCTCACCGAACGCATCGGCTTCTGGATCCGCCTCGACGAGGCCTACGTCACCTACCACCAGAGCTTCATCGAAAGCGTCTGGTGGGCGCTGGCCAACCTGTTCAACCGCGGACTGCTCTACCAGGGACACAAGATCGTCTGGTGGTGGGCCCAAGGGGGCACCGCCCTCTCGTCGGGCGAAGTCGGACAAGGCTACCGCGAAGTGGCCGATCCGAGCGTCTACGTGCGATTCCCGCTCGTCGACGCGCCGCGGGAACTCGCCGATACCGACCTGCTCGTCTGGACGACCACTCCCTGGACGCTCCCCAGCAATCAATTCGCCGCGGTCCATCCCGAACTGGACTACGCCGTGGTTCGTGTGGCCGAAGAGCAGCGGCGTTTGATCCTCGCCGCCGCGCTGGTCGAGACCATCGCCGCCAAGGTGGGGAAGGAATTCACCGTCGAACGCACGCTGCGCGGCGCCGATCTCATCGGCCTGCGTTACCAGCCCCCCTTCGATTACTACTACCAGACGCTTGGCGCGCGCCGCGGCGGACTGATGGCCGGGGGATCGCAGCAGGTGGCTTGGCGCGTCGTCGCGGCCGACTTCGTCACCGTCGACAGTGGCACGGGCGTGGTGCATCAAGCGCCCGCCTTCGGCGAGGTCGACTTCGAGCTGCTCACGAGCGAGCAAGCCCGGTTCGCTCCCGGCGAAGGCCCCGAACTGATCTGCGCCGTCGGTCCCGATGGTCGCTTCACGGACGAAGCGCCCGACTGGAAAGGCCGCTGGGTGAAAGAGGCCGACAAGGACATCTCGCGCGAGTTGCGACGCCGCGAGTTGCTGTTCCATCTGGAGCAATACCTCCACGACTATCCCTTTTGCTGGCGGAGCGATGAAGATCCGCTCATCCAATATCCGCGCAAAAGCTGGTTCATCCGCACGACCGAATTCAAGGACCGGATGCTGGCCAACAACAGCCGCATCAACTGGCTGCCCGAGCACATCCGCGACGGCCGCTTCGGCAATTTCCTCGAGACGAACGTCGATTGGGCCATCTCGCGCGAACGCTACTGGGGCACGCCGCTGCCGATCTGGGTCTGCGAAGCGACAGGGCACATGGAGGCCATCGCCAGCTACGACGAGCTGCTCGCCAAGCCAGGCATCGCCGGCACGGATGTCTGGGAAGCGGCGAAGAAGGCGAATCCGCAGCTCTCCGATCACCTGCGCGTTCACAAGCCCTACATCGACGCCGTAACGTACGATTCGCCGCGCGCGCCGGGCAAACGGATGCGCCGCGTGACCGAGGTCATCGACTGCTGGTTCGACAGCGGCGCGATGCCCTTCGCCCAGTGGGGTTATCCCCATCAAGGCGCGGAGAGATTCGCGGAACAGTTTCCCGCCGATTTCATCAGCGAGGCGATCGACCAGACACGTGGCTGGTTCTACAGCCAGTTGGCCATCAGCACGCTCTTATTCGGCGATGAAGCGAAGAAGAACGTGCCGGCTTGTAAGCCAGTCGATTATCCGCACCCCTTCCGCAATTGCATCGTTCTCGGGCTCATGCTGGGCGAAGACGGGCAGAAGATGTCCAAAAGCAAGCGGAACTATCGCGAGCCGAACGAGATCTTCGATCGCTACGGCGCCGACGCCTTGCGCTGGTACTTCTTCGCCAATCAGCCCCCCTGGACGTCGATCCGCTACAGCGAGCAGGCGATCAAGGAAAGCATCCCGGAATTTCTACTGCGACTGTGGAACGTCTACAGCTTCTTTGTCATCTACGCCAACATCGACGGCTTCGACCCCGCCGCGCGGCTGCGCGGCGAGGCGGGCCAGCTCGACGATGCCGTGCTCGCGCGGGCAGACGGATATCGCCCCATCGCCGAACGAGGCGAGCTCGATCGCTGGCTGCTGGGCGAGTTGCATCGCACGACGCAATTCGTTACCGAGCGGATGGACGCCTACGACAACTACGCCGCCTGCGGACAGATCACCGAGTTCGTCGATGCCCTGTCGAACTGGTACGTCCGCCGCAGCCGCGACCGCTTTTGGAGCAATGATGCCGGGCCCGACAAGACTGACGCCTACTGGACGCTGTACGAGTGTCTCGTCACGACGTCGAAGCTGATCGCGTCCTTCGTCCCGTTCCTGGCCGAGTCGCTATGGCAAAACCTGGTGGTGGCGCCGTTCCACCAGCGTGCGGTCGAAAGCGTACACCTCTGCAACTTTCCCGCGGCGCGCGAAGAGGCGATCGACGCCAAGCTCTCGGCCGAGATGCACCTGGTGCGCGAAATCGTTTCGCTCGGACGCAGTGCCCGCATGGGAGCGAAGCTCAAGGTGCGACAACCCCTCTCGAAAGTGGAGATCATCCTGGCCGAACCGTCGCATCAGGCCTGGCTCGAGCAGCACGCCCCACTGATTCGCGAGGAGTTGAACGTCCACCAAGTGGAATTCACCCGCGCGGCCGATGAGTATATCGAATACACGGTGCTGCCCGACCTGAAGAAGCTCGGCCCCAAGTTGGGCAAGCGATTGCCGGCGCTCAAGTCGACGCTCGCCCAGGCCGACGCGGCGGCGTTGCTGCGCGAGCTGGAATCGAGCGGTGTGGTGAAGCTTGCCCTGCCCGACGGCGAGCTTGCGCTCGATCGCGACGACCTGCAGATCCGCCTACAGGCCAAGCCCGGCTGGGCCGCGGCGCATGGCCCCGAGGCGGTCGTCGTGCTGGCTGCCGAGCTGACCGATGAACTATTGGCCGAAGGTCGTGCCCGCGAGCTCGTCCACCTGATCCAAGGCCGCCGCAAGGATCTCAGTTGTGCCTACACCGACCGCATCGCCGTGGGCGTCGTGACCGACAGCACCGAAGTTCACGCCGCAATGAGCGCGCATGGCGACTATATTCGAACCGAGACGCTAGCCCTCGAACTGACGCACGAGGCCCTACCGGGCGTCGATCCGGTCGAAGCAAAGCTCGACGGCGCGACGTTGCACCTGTATGTGAAGGTGGCCGCGAATGGCTAGCCATTGGATACATTTACCATCAAGCAAGTGGCACAGGCTGCTAGCCTGTGCAATCCCAGCACAGACTAGCAGCCTGTGCCACTTTGCACTGGACTGTGCCAGGAGCGCGCAGCCATGAGCGGCACGGCGAACACCTATTCACCACTGCGCTTGGCCGTCCTCATCTCGGGCGGCGGCACGACGCTGGCCAATCTGCTCGCCAAGATCGACGAATGCGCGCTCGACGCCGAGGTGCGCCTCGTCATCACCAGCAACCCCGCCGCGCGTGGGATCGACATCGCCCTGCGAGCCGGCATTCCGGTCGAGATCATCGAGCGCAGCGAATACCGCGATCTGGCCGACTTCAGTCGCGCGAACTTCGACCCAATCCGCAAGGCGGGCGTCGATCTGGTGGCGATGGGTGGCTACTTGAAGCTCGTGCCGATTCCCGACGATTTCGCCGGCCGCGTCATGAACATTCACCCTTCGCTCATCCCCGCGTTTTGCGGCAAGGGTTTTTACGGACATCACGTCCACGAAGCGGTGCTCGAGTACGGCGCCAAGGTGAGCGGCTGCACCGTTCACTTCGTCGACAACCAATACGACCACGGGCCGATCGTTCTACAGCGTACCGTGCCGGTCGAAGCGGGAGACACGCCCGACGACCTTGCTGCCCGCGTCTTCGCCGCCGAGTGCGAGGCGTATCCCGCGGCACTGCAGCTCTTTGCCGCTGGCCGTTTACGCATCGACGGCCGCGTCGTGCATGTCGCGCCCGAGTAGCGGAGCTTAAAGGGCTCAAACCTCGACATATCCCAGCGAGCGATAGAGCGCGACCGCTTCGGACCAGGCCTGGTGCGTCTCGAGACGCACTTCGCGATAGCCGGCGTCCCATGCGGCCTGTTCCAGCAGCGACATCAAATGCTGCGCGATTCCACGTCGTCGCCAGATCGGTCGCACGGCCAGCCAATGCACGACCGGCACTTCGCTCGCCTGGCCGGTGCGTAGGGCCATCGTCACCGTGCCGATTGCCTGACGGACGCCGGGCAATTGTTCCACCTCGGCGATCCACATTCGCTCGGGCCGCCACCACGGCTTCGCGAGAATCTCGACCTCAAAATCTCGCGACGTCCAGCGACGTACCCCTACTTGCTGCCGCGCAAAGGCCGCATGACGCACGTCGAGCCACGCCTCGACGTCGGCCGGCCCGGCGTAGTGGCGGATCGTCACTCCGGGGAGAGGCTGCAGCTCCGGCCGCCCTTCGAGCCGGTGAATAAGCTGCAGCACGTCCGACATTCCCGTCATCCTCATCCAAAATCCGTCGCCGCCTGCTAGAGGCCTCGGCGAACCAACACGAGCCCATCCATCAACCCACAACACAATACAAAACAACAACTTAGAACTCAATCGCTGGTTCGCCAGGTGAGGCGATTCGATCAATTATCGTCCAAATTAAAGCGCGAACTTGATTGAATTCATTCACTAAACTGATTGATTTCAAATCAAAACTCCTGGATAATCGATCGCAAGGAGCCAAGTTCGGTTCTCCAGGATACGAAGCATGGTCCTAGCCGAGGAACGTCGCCATCGTCTGCTCGAGCTGGTCCGCACGCGCGGCTTTGCCTCGCTGCCGGAGCTGGTCGAGGAGCTGGCCGTCTCCGAATCGACGATCCGCCGCGATCTCGACTACCTCGAAGAGGCCGGCGCCGCGCGGCGCACGCACGGCGGCGTCTTCTATGCCGGTCATGCCCCGAAGTTTCCTCACTTCGAGGAACGCCAGCCGGCGCAGTGGGACAAAAAACGGGCCATCGCCGAGCGGGCGGTAGCCCTCATCGAAAGTGGCGACACCGTGCTGCTCGACGGCGGATCGACCACCTACGAGGTGGCCCGACTGCTCGTCGGACGCTCGCTACAGGTGGTGACCAACTCGCTGCCCGTGGCGAACCTGTTTGCCGCCGATCCGAGCGCCGATCTCGTGTTGCTGGGGGGCTACGTCTATCCCCGCACGGGCGTGTCGCTGGGACCGTATGCCAACCAGATGCTCGCCGAGATCCGCGTGCGGCGCACCGTGCTCAGCGTGGGAGGCATCACCGAGCGGGGTTACTTCAACAGCAACCTGCTGCTGGTCGAGACCGAACGCGCCATGATGAACGCCGCGGATGAAGTCATCGTCGTGACCGACAGTTCGAAATTCGGGAAGCAAAGCCTGGCCCATCTCGCCGAGCTCGGCGCCGTCGATCGACTCGTCGTCGACACCGAGATCACCGAAGACTGGCGCAGCCGCCTCATCGCGGCCGGAGTGAAACTCTCCCTCGCCGGCCAGACAGACAACGGATAAACGGGAAATCCAACGGGTGCCATGCCCTCACGGCGCTAGCTGCGTCGGCATGTTCCATACACGCGAACAACACGCATGATTGCCAACACATCATCGCTCGATCGAGCCACCGTCGAACGGATCGTCCGCGAAATCGTCTCGCGCCAATTTGGCGGCCGCGCCAGCGGCATGCCAGAACTGGTCGTCAGCATCTCGGCGCGGCACGTGCATCTGACCGATGAGCACGTCGAGACCCTCTTCGGCCCCGGGCGCAAGCTCACGCCCGCTAAGCCCCTCTATCAAGATGGCTTCTACGCGGCGGAAGAGACGGTCATGATCGTCGGCCCGCGCAAGCGCATGCTCCCCTCGGTGCGCGTGCTCGGTCCCACGCGGCCGAAGAGCCAGGTCGAGCTCGCCTTCACCGATGCCATCTCGCTCGGCATCGATGTGCCGGTGCGTGCCAGTGGCAATATCGCGGACACGCCCGGTTGCGTCCTCGTCGGACCGCACGGCGTCGTCGAATTGAAAGCAGGCGTGATCCGCGCCGAGCGGCACGTCCACATGCACCACGATCACGCCGCCTTTTACGGCGTGAAGAATGGCGACCGCATCAACCTGCGGATCGAGTCGAGCTGCTCGACCGTGCTCGAGGACCTGCTCGTGCGGGCCGACGCGACGAGCAAGCTCGAAGTCCACATCGACACCGACGAAGGGAACGCGGTCGATCTCGACCACGCCACCCGCGTCGAGCTGGTGAAGAAACCGAAACCGTGCGCCTGTGCGCACTAGACCGTACGTTTTTGTTCCTTGATTCCTGGAGACGACTTACATGGCTAAGGCAATGGAAGCGCTCGGCATGATCGAGACCAAGGGTTTCGTGACCCTGATCGAGGCGAGCGACGCAATGATGAAGGCGGCCAACGTCCAGTTCCTGGGCTGGCAGAAGATCGGCAGCGGCCTGGTGACGGCGTTCGTCACGGGGGATGTGGCCGCCGTGAAGGCTGCTACCGACGCGGGCGCCGCCGCCGCGGGTCGTATCGGCGAAGTGGTCAGCGTGCAGGTCATTCCCCGTCCGCACGACGACCTGAAGACCGTCCTCCCCGAGATCGGCCACTAGTATTCGTATTAGGCGCGATGAATAGAGCGCCTCGCGAACAACCCACTGCCAAAACAACCCAGCAGTGTCACACAGACGCATCGAACAGATCACCAACGGAAAGGCATAGTGCTCAACATGCAAGACGCCATCGGATTGATTGAAACACGCGGCCTCGTGGCCTTGATCGAGGCGACCGACGCCATGGCCAAGGCGGCCAACGTGCAGATCGTAAAGCAAGTGCAGATCGGCGGCGCCTACGGCACGACCATCGTCCGCGGCGACGTCGGCAGCGTGCGTGCGGCGGTCGAGGCCGGCGCGAATGCGGCGACGCAAGTCGGCGAGCTCGTGGCCAGCCACATTATCCCCCGTCCGGCCGAAGGTCTCGTCACCGCCTTCCTGTCGTAAGCAGGCCATCACGGGGAGAACTCCAAGCGTGCGTGGCACTGCTGGCTCGCCCAGCAGTGTCGGAAAGGCTGAAGCAAATCGAAGAACCACTGCTGGGCAAGCCAGCAGTGCCACGCTTCGAGCAATGGATTCCCTTCATTGCTTCTGAGGAAATCTGTCCGAAGGATCGCAGGAGTCGCAACCACATGTACGTCCTGGTAGCCAATCTCGGCTCAACCAGCTTCAAGTACCGCTTGTTCGACATGCGCGACGAGCGGCAACTGGCGCGGGGGGGCGTCGAGCGCATCGGTGCGCCAGAAAGCCGCACGTTCGTCGAAATCGGCGGCGTGCGTCGCGAAGAGACCATGCACGTGCCCGACCATGCCGTCGCGGTGCGTCAGTGCCTCGCGCAGCTCACCGACCCGCAGCAAGGATGCCTCGCGCGGGCCGAGGATGTCGCCGCCATCGGCTTCAAGGCCGTACACGGCGGCGATATCAGTGGCGTGCAGTTGGTGGACGAGCGCGTGCTCGCGGCGCTCGATCGCATGGCCCGGGTCGCACCGGCACACAATCCCCCCTATGCCAAGGCCATGCGAGTCCTGCGCGAACGCCTGCCCGAGATGCCACTCATCGCGGCGTTCGAGACGGGCTTTCACCAAACGATGCCCGAGCACAACAAGTACTACGCGGTCCCTTACGAGTGGGCCACGAAGTATCACGTGCGTCGCTGGGGCTTCCATGGCGCCAGCCATCGCTACATCGCCACGCGCACGGCCGAGTTGTTGGGGCGCAACGATCTGCGAATCATCTCCTGCCATCTCGGTGGCTCGAGCTCGCTCTGTGCGATACGAAACGGGCAGAGCGTGGCCACCTCGATGGGCATGAGCCCGCAGTCGGGTGTGCCCCACAACAATCGTGTGGGAGACTTCGACGCGTTCTCCCTGCCGGTATTGATGGAAGCCACGGGCAAGTCGCTCGACGAACTGCTCGACGAGCTGGCCGAGCGGAGCGGCTTGCTCGGCCTCAGCGGCACGAGCGGCGACGTGCGCGATCTGGAAGAGGCCGCCGCGCAGGGCAATCAGCAGGCACAACTCGCACTGGATGTCTTCATCGGTGCGACGCGACGTGAATTGGGGGCCTTGCTCGTCGAACTCGGCGGAGCCGACGTGCTCGTCTTCACCGGGGGCATCGGCGAGAACGGCGCGCGTGTACGCGAAGCGGTCTGCCGCGACTTGCGTGAATTGGGCCTCGAACTCGACCTGGCGGCCAATCAAGCGGCGCGGGGAGAAGCGAAGATCAGCGCGGCCGAAAGCCGTACGGCGATCTGGACGATTCCCACGAACGAAGAGCTGATCGTCGCGCGGCAGACAAGGCAACTACTCAACGAAAGCTAACCAATGTTCCTGGCCAAAGTAACCGGCAGCGTCGTTTCGACGCAGAAGGTCGCCTCGATGGTGGGCTACAAGCTGCTCGTCGTCGAACCCTATCGCGTCGATGAGCAAGATCGCTCGCGTCTGAAGGGGACGGGCCGCACGTTTGTCGCCGTCGATACGCTCGGCGCCGGCATCGACGAGTTCGTGCTCATCGTACAAGGCTCGAGCGCCCGACTCACGCCCGAGACGAAGCAGCTACCGGTCGATTGCGCCGTGATCGGCATCGTCGACACGGTCCACGTCGATCAAGCAAGAGTCTTCCACCGCGAAGGGGATTCGCCGGGGCGGTAGTGACTGCACCAGCTCTCCCCCTGCCCTCTCTCGCCAGAGCGGCGGGGAGATAACGAACAAGACAACCTAATCCGCTAGAGATCAATTCGAGATGCAAGCTACTGAAGCCTTGATTCGCAATGTGGTCGAAGAGGTGCTCGCGCAGCTCAAAGGCGCGCCGGCCGCCGTTGCTGCCCCGCGCAGCAAGGGGCGTTTCGGCATCTTCGATTCGGTCGACGACGCCGTCGACGCCGCCACCGACGCCTTCGAGCAACTCTCGACCCGCACGGTCGCCGATCGCAAGCGGGTCATCGATCACATCCGCCGTATCTCGATCGAGCAGTCGGTCGAGCTCGGCACGATGGAAATGGAAGAGACGAAAATCGGCCGGCTCGTCCACAAGATCGAAAAGCTCAAAACGCTCGGCGAGCGCACGCCCGGCGTCGAGTTTCTCCGCAGCGAGGTCTTCAGCGGCGATCGCGGCCTGGCCGTCATCGAACATGCCCCGTTCGGCGTCATCGGCTGCATCACGCCCGTCACCCACTCGCTTCCCACGATCACCGGCAACGCGGTGAGCATGATCGCCGGCGGTAATACGCTGGTGGTGAATCCCCACCCGAGCGGTCGCCGCGTGGCCGCTGAAGGCGTGCGCCGCTTCAACGAGGCCATCTATCGCGATCTCGGCATCGACAACCTGATCTGCGTCATCGCCGAGCCGACGCTCGAATCGGCCGACGCCATCTTCCGCCATCGCGGCGTGAAGCTGATCTGCGTGACGGGCGGTCCGGCCGTGGCCCGCGCCGCCATGAACAGCGGCAAGCGCGCCATCGTGGCCGGCCCCGGCAATCCGCCCGTGGTGGTGGACGAAACGGCCGACCTCGACCGTGCGGCCCGGGCGATCATCCAGGGCGCCTCGTACGACAACAACCTGCTCTGCATCGCGGAGAAAGAGGTCTTCGTCGTCGATGCGGTCTTCGATCGCATGCTCGCGGCGATGGAAAAAGCGGGCGCCGTCAAGCTCTGTGCCCGTGAAGTCGACGCGCTGACGAAGGTCGCCATCACCCAGGTGGGCGAAGGCAATCATCGCCACGACGTGCCCGCCAAGGAGTTCCTCGGCCAGGACGCGGCCGTCCTCGCACGAGGCATCGGCAAGAGCGTATCGGCGGAAACCGAGGTGCTCTTCGGCGAGACCGACGAGTCGAACCCCTTCGTGCCGGTCGAACAGATGATGCCTTTCCTCCCCTTCGTGCGCTGCCGCGACGTCGACGAGGCGATCGCCAAGGCCAAGCACTTCGAACATGGCTTCCGCCACACGGCCATCATTCACTCGAACGACGTCCGCAACATGACCAAGATGGGGCGCGCGCTCGACACCACGCTCTTCGTCAAGAACGGGCCATGCATGTCGTCGCTCGGCTTGGGGGGCGAAGGCTACATCAGCTTCTCGATCGCCACGCCGACGGGCGAAGGCGTGACCACACCACTGACTTTTACCCGCGAGCGGCGCTGCTCGCTGATCGACGACCTGTGCATCCTGGGCAAGTAAAACACGGTCAACGCAAAGCCAAAGTAGGTCAGGTACGCCGTACCTGACAATGTTCGATGTTGCTAACTCGATAGGTTGTCAGGTACGGCGTACCTGACCTACAAGAATCCCAACCCGAAGCGTAAGCGAGGGAGAGCGAAGGATTCGACCCAAAGTCGCCAAGCAACACAGACGGCAAGAGAACAAGCCATGAACCTCGGGCGAGTCGTCGGAACGGCAACCTCCACGGTGAAGCACGCGTCGATGAACGGCGCGAAGCTGCTCATCGTGCAGCGTTACCAGACCGACGGCGTCACGCCCGACGAAGATCCGGTGCTCGTGATCGACACGCTCGGCGCCGGCCGCGGCGCGATGGTCATGCTCACCAGCGACGGTCCCGAAGCGGCCAAGATCCTAGGGGACGACCGAACGCCGGTCCGCTGGAGCGTGCAGGGAATCGTCGATCCATGAGCCACGTGCAAGGACTGCCAAACGAAAGCGAAATCGAACGAATCGTGCGCGACGTGCTCGCCCGCCTACAGGGGAATGGTGCCGCGGAGAAACAGGCCCCGGCGGTGAAAGCAGAGGAACCAAACGACAACGGCGAGCGACTTGTGCTGCACGAACGTGTGGTGAGCGTAGCCACGATCGTCGATCGTCTGACGAACAAACGCGCGGTGGTCGTGCCGGCCACGGCGATCGTCACGCCCGCCACACGCGATCTGTTGTGGGATCGCGGCATTTCGCTCGTACGGCAGGCGCCGCGAAAGCCCCCGGCGCAGCTAGGCTTGCGTAGGGTCGTCGGCGTGGCAGAAACGAACGATGAGCCAACCGGTCTGCTGGCAGGGCTGAAGGAAGAAGTACAGCAAGTGTCTCGAGTCGGTCTGGTAGGTGTGGTGGACGAAATCGTCGATCAAGTCGCGCGTGGCGGCGCGATCGGCGTGCTCTTCACCGATGCCGCCGATGCGGCCCTCTGCCTGGCGAACCGAACCTCGGGCGTGCGGGCCGTGCTGGCACGGTCGGCGAACCTGGCGCGACAAGCTCGAGCCTCGCTCGCCGCGAACTTGTTCGTCATCGAGCCAAAAGGAAAAAGCCTGTTCGAGCTGAGACAGATCGTCGTCGCCACGACGGCGCCAGCAGGTCACTCGCTCGGAGAAGGAGTCAAGCAACGCTTGGTCTGAAATGCGAATTGGCGAAGTCATCGGCACCGTCACGCTCAATCGTGCCCACCCGCTCCTCGTGGGTGGAAGCTTGCGTCTGGCAGTGCCCCTCACGCTCGACAATCTCCGGGGCGAGCCCGGCCAGCGGGCCGAGCCGATCGTCGTGTACGACGACCTCGGCGCCGGCAACGGCAGCTTGATCGCCATCAGCGAAGGACGCGAGGCTGCCCAACCCTTCGACCCCGCAGGCAAACCGATCGACGCTTACAACGCGGCCATCCTCGACACCATCGATCTCGAGCCGCCGACCAGGAAAGGAAATCGAAAGTCACGCGCATGAACGTTTATCAAATCAAGAAAGACATCTGCGAGATCGGCCGCCGGCTGTATCAGAAGGGCTTTGCCGCCGCCAACGACGGCAACATCAGCTATCGCATCGGCGAGAACGAAGTCGTCTGCTCGCCGACGATGATCTGCAAGGGGTTCATGACCCCCGAGGATCTCTGCACGGTCGATCTCGATGGCAAGCAACTCTCGGGCCGCCGCAAGCGCACGAGCGAGATCCTGCTCCACCTGGCGATCATGCGCGAACGGCCCGACGTGAAGAGCGTCGTCCACTGCCATCCGCCCCATGCCACGGCCTTCGCCATTGCCCGCGAGCCGATCCCGCAGTGCGTGCTGCCCGAGGTCGAGGTGTTCCTCGGCGACATCCCCATCGCGAAGTACGAAACCCCCGGCACGCAGAAGTTCGCCGACACGGTCTTGCCCTTCGCCAAGAAGACGAACGTGATGATCCTGGCCAACCACGGCACGATCAGCTACGGCACGTCGGTCGAGCAGGCCTACTGGTGGACCGAGATCCTCGACGCCTACTGCCGCATGCTGCTCTTGGCGAAACAATTGGGCCGCGTGAACTACTTCACCGAAGGCGAAACTCGCGAACTGCTGGATCTGAAGTCGCGTCTCGGTTTCGCCGACGCCCGCTTCAACGAAGATATGCAGAACTGCGACATCTGTGCGAACGACGTCTTCCGCGAGAGCTGGAAGGAAGCCGGCATCGAGCAGCGTGCCTTCGACGCTCCCCCAGTGATGCGGAAGGCGACCGCCGCGGCGACCAGTGCCGCCGTAGCATCGCTACCCGCCGGCATCGATCAAGAAGCGCTCGTGCAGGCAATCACCACCCGCGTGCTCGAAGCGCTCGCGCAAAAGTAGGTCAGGTACCCCCGTACCTGACAGAGATCAGAAAAGACTCACGCCAAGTCGCGTAGTCGCAAAGAGAAAGATTCCCGCATGAAAGTCAGTATCATCGGCGGCGGCGGTCTCGTCGGCTCTTCGACCGCCTTCGCCCTGCAAATGGGCGCCGTCGTACGACATTTGGCGCTGCTCGACGTGAATGCGGAGTTGGCCGCGGGACAGGCCCTCGACCTGTTGCACGGCGCGACGCTCGTCGCTGATCAAACCATCACGGCCGACGGCTACGACGAGATCCCCGACAGCGACGTGATCTGCATCACCGCCGGCCTGCGGCGCAAGCCCGACGAAAGCCGCTTGGATCTCATCAATCGCAACGTCGATCTCTTCCTCGGCATCCTGGGCGAGATCCAAAAGGTCGGTCATAGGCAAGATGCCATCGTCGTCGTTGTTTCGAACCCCGTCGACGTGCTGACCTACCTGGCCGCCGATCGATTGAACCTGCCTTCGTCGCAAGTGATCGGCCTGGGCACGCAGCTCGACACGATCCGCTTTCGCAGCCTGATTGCCGAAAAGCTGACGCTGCCGCCGACGCAGGTCTCGGCCCTGATCCTGGGTGAGCACGGCGACAGCATGGTGCCGATCTGGTCGAGCGCCACGGCCGCCAGTCTACCCCTCGACAAGTACCCCGGCTGGACGCCCCACCTGGCCACCGAACTCTTCACGCGCACCAAGGGCTCCGGCGCCGAGGTCATCAAGCGCAAGGGGGGCGCGGGCTTCGCCGTCGGCATCGCCATTCGCGAGGTCATCGAATCGATCGCCCTCGATCGCCGCCGCGTGCTGCCCGTCTCGAGCGTGCAGCGCGGCGCGTACGGCATTCGCAACGTCGCCCTCTCGGTGCCGACGATCGTGGGACGCCAGGGGGTACTCGGTACGGTCGAGCCGGAGCTGTGGCCCAAGGAACTCCAGGCCCTGCGCACCAGCGCGGGCGTACTCCGTCAAACGACCGACACCGTCCTCTCGCGCGTGGGTGCGACCCATAAGTAGCAGGAAGTGATAGAGATGCCGGTAGAAAAAGCCGGACAGTGTGCCATGCCTTCACAGCGCTAGCTGGGTAGGCATGCGGGGAGCTTCGAGACTGACGGAAAACGATGACACGGACGAAACGAATATCATGCCGGTAGAAAAATCGCTCGATCGCAAGCTTGCCGCCATTCACGCCGATCCTTCCGGCTGCCGCGAGTTCATTCTGGCCGATGCCAAGGATGCCGACATGGCCTTCGGTATCGGCGCGCCGGGGCATTCGCCCGAAATGCATGCCGGCGAGGTACGACTCCGCACGTTGGCCGAGTATCGCGAGCAGATTCGTCAGATCGTGCGACAAGGTTATGTCGACATCATGCTCATGTCGGCCAGCACGAACGACGTCCTCTCGATCGGCGAGCGCCTGTTCGACGACAGCGCGGTCACACCAGCCGCCCGGGCCAACGACACGAGCGACATCTTCGTCTTGCGCGGTGCGAAGTACCTCGAGCAACCCTCGCAGCCCTTCCGCACCGCTACCATCGACCACATCCAGTGCGGCAAGGTCGATTGCGCCCCGCACGAACGCCAGCGTGGAGCGAACCTGGGCCTCTACAGCATGACGTTCAACAACCGGTTGGACGAAGATCTCCGCTCGCTCGAAGAATACCGCCGCTTCCGAATCGAGGCAGAACAAAAAGGCTTTCGGCATTTCCTCGAAGTCTTTGATCCGAACTCTCCCGAAGGGCTATCTGCCGAGCAGATCCCCTCTTTCGTCAACGACTGTATCGCCCGAGCGCTGGCCGGCGTCTCGCAGACGGGGCGTCCGCAGTTCTTGAAGATCGTCTACCACGGTCCGAAAGCACTCGAAGAGCTTTGTGCCTACGATCCGCATCTGGTCGTGGGCATCCTCGGCGGTGGATCGGGCACGACCTACGACGCCTTCAAGCTGCTGGCCGAAGCACGCCGCTATGGCGCCCGCGTGGCCCTCTTCGGACGCAAGATCAACAACGCCGAGTGCCAGCTCGCCTTCGTGCAGTTCCTGCGTCTGCTCGCCGACGGCGAGATCGAACCGGAAGAAGCGGTTCGCGCCTACCACGGCGTGCTTGAAAAGCTGAGCATCAAGCCGCAGCGCTCGCTCGCAGACGACCTCACGCTGCAAACCAATGTCATGAGCTACGGCGGCTCGTCGTCGGTCTCGCTGCCGACGGGAATTCCGACCTCGAAGCAGCCGGCAAAGACGGTTGCCTCGCGCCCGACCACTGCTGGCGTGGCCCCTTCGACGCCGGACAAGCCAAACTTCGCCCAGATGACGCAGGCCGAGAAGCTGGCCTACAACAAAGCCCGCCGCGATCGCATCTTTGGGTAGTGTCGAAGATCGAACCGGTCCTCGCTGACGCGTCGGATTGTGATGTTGCTAGCGGGTAGCACCGATCATCTTGCGCTAGAAGCGTTCCTTTCGAAACAAGCACAAGTCGCAAGATGGTCGGTGTCGCGCAGCGACAAGAGGACCTGGGACCGCGTGGTCTCGCGCAACGGTGGTTCACCTTCGTTTGCATGACCACGACGACACGACGTGCCGCTCACTCACCGCAGATCTCGGCCAGCTCGCGCAGATAGTCGATCGCCTCGTCGAGTTCCGGCACTTCGACCTTCCGCCGGCGTCCTTCGCGGTCACAGCGCGCCAGCAGCATCAGCTCTTCAAACGATTCGTCCGCCTCGAGTCGCCGACGCGAACGAGCACCGAGCTTCCCTTCACGCAGGGCGGTTGCGTCCGCGTGATGCTCGATGAGCCAGGCCGTGCGTGGCGTGATCGCATCCCCCAGGGCGGCGAGCGCCGCGCGGATGTGATCGTGGCGATCGATTCCCTTGCCCACGTCGTGCAACAACGCCGCGAGCAGGAATTCTTCGTCATAGGGCAAGTGACCACGTGCCAGGTCGAAAACCTGCAAGCTATGGCAAAGGGCGTCCCCTTCCGGATGTCGCTTCGGGCTTTGCTTCACGTGCTCGAGTGGTGCGAGCAGCATGCGATAGACCTCGAAGCGATCCTCAGGCACCGGCTCGAGCAGCTCCGCCCCCAACGTGATGTCGGCATATCGCTCGACAAGCAGATGCTCGAACTCCACCAGATCGGCCCAACCGTGCAACGTCAGGCCATCGCCACTGGCAAAGACCGACGTCTCGTCGCCGTGTACCAGCACCTCGAAGCCGGCCGGCGCGTCGAGCGATAAACGCATCGCATCTCGTTCCGGCTCATCGACGGCGCGAAAGCGCACACCGTCGTCCGCAAGCATCGCCAGCACTTCGCGGGCAGACTCGGCAAAGACATGAATCCAGCCGACGACTACCCCCGTCATAGAAAAATCGATTTCGAGAGCGGACAAGAGCCGTCCCACCAGCACGGGCCGAAAGGCCTTCAACCGGCGCATCAACCTCAAGGCGTCGAGACTCAACAAACGCCGATCGTCGTCCGCGCCATCGGCATGCTGCCGCTCGGCCATCAGCTCGAGCTCGTCCCGGATCTCGCGATCGGTGGGCAGATCGTCGGGATGTTGCCAGCCGCGCGTAATGCTCTGCGCGGCCCGCGTCTTGGCACGGGTCAACTCCGACTCGTGCCGGCGGAGCATGAGCCGGGCAGCTTCGTAGGCAACCTGCCTGCGGATGCGTTCGTGCGACATGGGCCTCGTGCGCCGAGAGAAAGCCATCAATGCGGCGCGGTGGCGTGGGGCGGCGAGATTATAGGCCGGTCGTCTCGCTCCCTTCAATCCTAATCCGTTCACCTGCCAGGTACAGGGCCACGCACGAAATGCCTGTTTTCAGCCCCCCACGGCGCGCACCACCGAAAGCTACACTTGCGACGAGGAAAACTTCGCGAAACTTCACGGTTTCTTCCCATGGACTACCGCCCCCCGTTGTCGCGCCCTGCGCGTCGTACGCTGCTGGCGAAGCTCTTCGCCAGCGTCCCCTTCTGGCTCGGGGCGAATCTGTTCGTCGGCTGCATCTGGCTCAATAGCGGTTACCACGGCCACATCTGGCACGATGACATTCGCCCGCGACTCGTCGAGGGGAAACTCGGCGCCGAGGTGAATCGCTGGCTCCTGCCACTGCGAACCTTCTACCATCAGGGCTACGACGAGGTGCTGTACTACGAGTACGCCAACCTCGTACTGGGGCAGCCGGTCGACTATGAATACCTGCAAGTGAAGCATGGCGAGGTGCCTGGCTTCGAATCGATGTTCGCCCCGCGCGACGAGGCCGCTTACCGCCTCCCCTACCGAGACATGCAGGTCGAATATCCGCCGGTGGCGCTGGCGGTCATGCTCCTGCCCCGTCCTTGGGTCGATTCACTCGCCGAGTATGGCGTGCTGTTCGCCATCGAGATGTCTCTCTGTCTCGTCGGCGCACTCTACCTGGCGGCGTGGCTCGCCGCTCGCCACGAAACCGACCCTGAGTCGAAGCGCCGCCGAATGGTCCTCGCGCTGCTGTATGGCGTGTGTTTTCAACTTGCGTTCGGCATTCTGCTACTGACGCAGTTCGACGCGCTAGTGTCACTGCTCGTCATGGCGGCTATCGCAGCGCAATTGACCGGGCGGCCACGCACGGCGGCGGTTGCTCTCGCCGCGGCCACGAGCGCCAAGATCTTTCCGATCCTGCTGCTGCCACTGTTCCTGCTCTCATACCTGTTGCCGGCACGCGCCACCGGGCAATCGGCAGACAAGTCGGCCGCGAATCGTCAACTCGCAGGCTCACTTCTCGCGTTCTGCGTGACACTGGCGGTAATCAATGTTCCCTTCTTATGGCTGGGGGGACAGACGTTCCTCGACACGTTCCGCTTTCACGCGGAGCGAGGATTGCAAGCCGATTCGACCTGGGGCATCGCCCTCACGCTGCTCGAGAAGCTGGGATTCGCCCACTATGACGCTGGCATGCGTTTCGGCGCCCGTGAAATCACCGGGCCGTTCGTCGCTGGCGCGCTACTGCTCTCCACGTTTGCCTCGGTTGTTCTGCCACTGATCGTGATCGCCACCTACGCCTCGCGCGTGAAGGATGCGGTGCGTCACGGCATGCCCGAGTACGCCGCCGCTCTCTTGCCCACCTACGTGCTCGCGTTGACGGCGGGCTTCATGCTGACGGGCAAAGTTCTGAGTCCGCAGTTCTTCATCTGGTTGTTTCCCCTGGTGCTGCTGGTGCCGGGCGAAGCGGGCCTGCGCGTGCGGCACACTTTCCTGGTCGCGGCCTTGTTGGTGCAGGCAGGTCACCCCTGGTTGATCGGCCTGACGGGCATCAACTACCCTCCTACGTGGCTCGGCTGGACGATCCAGGCCGCGCGCGTCGTCTGCCTGGCACGCATCTTCTGGCTCTCGCTGAGCGTCTCGGTCGAACACTTCAACCCCCCTCCGCGACGTGTTGCCTCTTCGTCGATCACGTTCCAAGAAGAGGCGTGCGATCTCGCGCACTGATGCGAGCCTGCGACGAAAGAATCTCCGCTTGCGACACGCGGCGCGACAGTCGATACTTGCCCCTGTCCGATCGCTTCGTGCGCTCTACCTCTTATCGTTTTATCGCTCTTCAAGTCGTCGCACGACGGAGTCGTTTCCATGTCCACGCGTTTCTCGCGCCGCGATTTTCTACGCCTATCGGCCATGGCAGGCTGCCTCGTCACGACGGGCGAAGGCCTGCCCTACTGCTTCGGCGAGCCGCTACCCGCCGAACCCGCGTGGCCCGAGAGTCCTTTCCTGCAGGGCAACTTCGCGCCGGTGCAAGAAGAGATCACGGCCCTGGATCTGCCCGTCATCGGCAAGCTGCCGAAGGATCTCTTGGGCATGTACGTCCGCACCGGTCCGAATCCGCAATTCGCGCCGCCGGGCAACTACCACTGGTTCGACGGCGACGGCATGCTGCACGGCGTGCGCCTCGCCGACGACAAGGCCAGCTACCGCAATCGTTGGGTGCGTACGGCGGGCTTCGAAGCAGAACGCGCCGCCGGCCGCGCGCTGTGGGGCGGACTGGCCGATCCCCCCGATATCAAGAAGCTCGCCTCCGGGCAGCCCCTCTTCAAGAATGCCGCGAACACGGCGCTCGTCTGGCACGACGGCCGACTCCTCGCCCTGTGGGAAGGGGGCGAACCGTACGCCGTCCGCGTCCCCGATCTCGACACCATCGGCGCGTACAAGTACAGCGGCAAGTTGAAGCATCCCTTCACCGCGCACCCGAAGGTGGACGCCGCGACGGGCGAGATGATGTTCTTCGGCTACTCCGCCCTCGCGCCGCTGCTGCAATACAACGTGGTGAACGCGGCGGGCGAGCTGTCGAACACGGTCGGCGTGCGGTTGACCAAGCCGGTGATGATGCACGACTTCGCCGTCACCGAGAACTATTCGATCTTCATGGACCTGCCCGTGACGTTCGATCTGCGGCGCCAGGCGCGGGGCGAACCGCTGCTGGCGTACGAGCCCGAGCGAGGAAGCCGTTTCGGCGTGCTCCCCCGTCATGGCCGCGCCAAGGAAATCCGCTGGTTCGATTCGCCCGGCTGTTTCGTCTTCCACACGCTCAACGCCTACGAAGAAGGGGACGACGTCGTCCTGCTGGCCTGCCGGCTGAGCGATTATCCCGACGTCGTGAAGATGCCCCCTCCGAAAACGATCGAGGGGGATCCGCTCAACATCCCCACGGCGCTCTACCGCTGGCGCTTCAATCTGAAGTCGGGCGAGACACGCGAAGAAGCGCTCGACGACCTGGCCGTCGATTTCCCACGTCTCAACGACAAGCTGCTGGGGCGGCCGGCACAATTCGGCTATGCCATGGATCTACCCACCGGCGGACTCGTGAAGTACGACCACACCAGCGGCGCCTCGGTGCGTCATCCGCACGGACCGGGTCGCAAGGGAGGTGAACCGGTCTTCGTGGCACGTCCCGAGGCAAACGGCGAGGACGACGGCTGGCTCGTCACCTTCGTCTACGACGAGGCAGAACAAAAGAGCGAGCTGGTGGTCGTCGACGCCCAAGACTTCACCGCCGAGCCGCTGGCCCGCGTCAAGCTGCCGACGCGCGTCCCCTACGGCTTCCACGGCACGTGGGTCGGCGCCGACAAGTTCGACCAGCAACGCGGTACGGTGTAGCCAATCAGGCGGACACGCGAAAACATCCCCTCGGTCCCTACGCGGGAGAGACGCCGGGGCTAACGGGTAGTACGGTAAAGTCGATGCCCAAGCGCTCGAACACCTTCCAAAACGACCGCTCGAACTCCGGTCGCGGCATATAGTGCTTAATGATCGGGATAGGACGAGGACGTCGTCGGGGCATTGGCATGTCGATGGCGATGAAAGGCGACTGCGTGGCACCCAATCGGTCCGCCACGTCACGTTCGCGATGGCGATCGACGATCACCAAGACGAAATGATCGAGGATGTCACGGAATTGCGGATCGTTGAAGTTCTCGCTGGCCAGGCGTTTGCTCCAACCGCAGGGCGACTCGGTGACAAACAGCAGGGCAGGTTTGTTCAACCCTCGCGCTTTCGCCATCCCGGCGTGGTAGCCGACGACGAAGTTGAGCCCCTGCGTGTGCTCGCCCCAGTCCGTCAGCGTGCGCGCAGGCGACTTCGTCTCGAGTTCTGCGGCGCCAGGCTCCTGTCTCGAGCAGCCGATGCCAGCAGAGAGCAGACCAAGCAGCAGCAACGACGACGGACGCCACGATACGACCACATGTGGCGACACTGTTAGCTCCTTCTAATTATTGCAGCGCGGCGTCCGTACTCGCGTTAAACACAGTTCAGCCGTCGAGCCGGTCGAGCGCGTGCTGGACCACTGCCTTGAACTCCGGCGCCGGCATATAGCCTTCGGCCACCGCCAGCTTCTTGCCCTCTGGCGATTCGAAGATGATGCGCGGCACGCCCGTCTCCTCGGCTCCCAGCGCCTTCACCGCGGCATGCTCCGTATCGTAGTTGACGATGACGAGCACGAACTTGTCGAGCATCTCGCGGATCTCGGGATCGCTGAAGCTTTCGTTCGCCAGTTGCTTGCAGGGCCCGCACCACGTCGCCGTCACAAAGAACATGACCGGCTTGTGTTCGGCCTTCGCCTTTTCCAGGCCATGCTCGTAGCCGAACGAGAACGTCAATCCTTGGGTGTGATGATTCCAGGCGGCGGGGTCTGCCACGGCGGCCCCTACCTCGACCTCGGCCTCTCGCGCGCACTCGCCGCACCCGACGATGCCCAGGCTGCACAGGGCCAACAGACTCAGGGGCGCGAAACGACCGATTCGGGTCCGAAGCATGTTCATGGGTCCTTGCTCAGAGGAAAACATGGAAAAGTTGGTTGGACCGGGAATCGCGGTCCCCCACCTGCCCCAAGGATGGCTTACCGCCGCCGCGCAAGCGCCGGCGAGCGAAGCCCTCGGCGGTGATTCTCCATCGATCCTCGAACTACGGTCAAGCGAGGCCACACAACCGCTTCGACCCCGCCAGGTCGGCAGCGCCGAGTTTGACTCCCCCGGCCGGCGAACTAGGTTTTCGATGGAGCGCTCGACGAGCCGCCCCGATCTGGTCCCAGTCACCGAGAGCCGCGAGGTACGAACCGATGCCAGGACTATTCGTCGCCGTCCAGATCGCCTGGGAACCGATCGCGCTGGGACTACTGGCCTTCGCCGGGGCGCTCGGGCTGCTCGCCGTCGTCAGTCCGCGGCTGTTCCAGAAGCTGGCCGGACAAACCGACCGCTGGGTCGACTCGAGTCGCGCGTTGGAATGTCTCGATCGCCGCGTCGACATCGACGCCTACATCCTCCCCCGCAGCCGGCTGCTCGGGGTGGCGGTCCTCGCTTCGGTGGCTGTCTTGTCCTACTTGGTGGTGACCCTCTAGTCCATCACCACCTGAAGCCTGGCTGCTTGACGCGACCCGCAAGATTCATCCCCGGCAAGAATTTCTTCCCCGGGTCATATCTCAAGTGCCCAACTTGACGCGCGAGCCCCCTTGCCGGACAGGACACTTTGGCCAATGGGAAAAACGCCTCTGCCCACTTCTTAGGCACAGCCACCCATGCCCGTTTTTGGGCAGCCATGCCTGCACTTCATGCAGCCTGCATGCAGTGACGTAAGTGCTAGCTAGACAATCAGATCCAGCGCGCTCTTGACTTGAAGGCACAATCGGAGCGAAAGTCTGGCCGCCGTGGCCGGACAGCCACTCTACTTTTTTCTGACCAGTAGTGAGAAAGGATTCGATCATGTCCGACCTGATGTCCGACAAGCGACAGGAAGTCTTCAACGTAGCTCAGGAACTCTTCTATCAGGCGCCCGATTGGGTGACCTTCTTCCGCGAGGTGTTGGGACTCCAGGGCGTCGTCCGCCAGGCCTTCCCGGGGGCCGAGGAAATGGCCGCGTTCGAACAGACCGACGAGTACGCGCAGATCCAGGCCATGCTGGCCCGGCTCCGCGATCGCAGCAGCGTGAAGGCCGGCGCCAACGAGCCGACCAAGGTCATCACGGTCCGCCTGCCGAAGAGCCTGCACGATTCGCTTCGCGCCGAGGCGCACGAGCGTCGCACGAGCATGAACCGCCTGTGCATCGCCAAGCTGCTGCAAGTGATCGACGCCGAGTTGATCATGATCGAGGCCTGAGTCGCCGCGCGAGACGGACTCCACCCGCGAGGAGTCTCGCCGCGTTCGATTCGGTCGCAGCCACAAGCGAGGTGCGTCCCCGGGTGCGGGGTCGGCCAGGGAGAGAAACAAGAGGGATTCGGAGTGGACCTGTAAGCCGGGTTCTGGTCTTGCCTCGGCAGAGCCGAGCAAGCGGTGGCCATTTCTCTAGGACGCCGATTGCTCGACGCCTCCAGCGGCCTACCCGGGAGTCCACGGACCGGACAACCCCGTGGGGTCACCCCGAACACGGAAGTTCGGGGTGACCCACTGCTCCCTGTTTGGCCTTGCTCCGGGTGGGGTTTGCCTAGCCAGACCGGTCACCCGGCCTGCTGGTGAGCTCTTACCTCACCGTTTCACCCTTACCGCGCGCGGATCGCTCCGCGCGAGGCGGTCTGCTTTCTGCTGCACTTTCCCTGGCCTCGCGGCCGGTGGGCGTTACCCACCACCCTGTCCTGCGGAGCCCGGACTTTGCCTCTCGTCGACACGCCGATGCGCGAAGCGCATCGCCGCGCCGGCCAGCGGCCACCCGGTCCACTCCGAATCCCTATTCAACAATATAGACGCTAGCCGCCGAGGGCGAGAGGCTGGAGGCGAGAGTTCAACCACGGCCCTCCACAGGCCGGAGGCCTGTGCCACTTTCCTTCCTCTACCCCAGTCCCACCTCGACCACGCTTCGGCTGCCTCGCGTCTCGGCCTGGCCTATCCGGGCGCGTTACAATGGCGCCGCCGGATCGGCCTTTAGCAGTCCGTTGAAAAACTCAACGGACTGCGACATCGCAGGGATGCGATGACAAAATAGCGACGTAAGTCGTTATTTTGCGAGCCGTGCGGAGCTTTGCTCCGCACTTGGCGAGGTTGAAAAATGCCACGAGGGCATCTTTCAACGGGCTGTTAGGGGAAACACTGTTCGGGAGCGCGCCGTGAACTTCTTTCAAGACCCGCCCCAGTTGGGCAATCAGTTCGAAGAGGACCGCCTGCTGCGCGCGATCTTGCAACGCAGCGTTCCGGCGGCCGATCGCTCGGAGATCGAAGCAGACTTGCGGCGTTTCGGCGCCCGCGTGCTGAAAGACATCGCCGAGCTCGCCGACGACGCGAACACGCATCCGCCGCAACTGGTCCCCTACGATCCCTGGGGACATCGTATCGACCGGATCGACGTCTCGCATGGCTGGAAACAACTAGAACGCATCTCGGCCGAAGAAGGTTTGGTCGCGATCGGCTACGAGCGGCGTCACGGCGCCGCGTCGCGACTGCACCAGTTCGCCAAGCTCTACTTGTTCAGCCCCTCGTCGGCGGTCTACACCTGCCCCTTGGCCATGACCGACGGCGCCGCGCGGCTGATCGAGGTCCACGGCGACGCCGAACTGAAGTCCGGCCCCTATTCGCGACTCACCAGCCGCGATCCAGAGAAATTCTGGACCTCGGGTCAGTGGATGACCGAACGCACCGGCGGCTCCGACGTCTCGCAGAGCGAAACGCTCGCCCGGCACGCAGGCCACCACTACACGCTGCACGGCGTGAAATGGTTTACCTCGGCCACGACGTCGCAGATGGCGATGACGCTGGCCCGCGTTGTTTCCCCCGATGGCAGCCAGGTGGATGGTAGCCGCGGGCTGTCCCTCTTCTATCTCGAGACGCGCGACGCGGCCGGCCGGCTCAACAAGATTGCCCTGCACCGCTTGAAGGACAAGCTCGGCACCAAGGCGGTGCCCACCGCCGAGCTGACCCTCGACGGCACTCCGGCGCGGCTCGTCGGCGCGCAAGGACGCGGCGTGCCCAACATCGCCGTGTTGATGAACGTGACGCGCGTCTACAACGCCGTCAGCTCAGTCTCGACCATGCGGCGCGGGATTGCCCTGGCGCGAGACTATGCCCAACGCCGCATCGCGTTCGGCAAGCCACTCGCCAAACAACCCCTCCACCTCGAGACCCTGGCGGGGCTCGAAGTCGAGTTCGCCGCGGGATTGCACCTGGTCTTCAAAGCGGTCGAGCTGCTGGGACGCGAAGAGTGTGGCGAAGCCACGGCGCACGAAACCGCCGTGCTGCGGCTGCTCACGCCGTTGGCCAAGCTCTACACGGCCAAGCAAAGCGTCGCCGTCACCAGCGAGATTCTCGAACTCTTCGGCGGCGCGGGCTATATCGAAGACACCGGCCTGCCGCGACTCTTGCGCGATACGCAGGTCACGCCGATCTGGGAAGGAACGACGAACGTCTTGAGCCTCGACGTGCTGCGGGCCATCGAGCGCGACGACGCCCTGGGGCCCTTCCTCGAAGACATCGTGCGCCGCGTTGAACGCAGCGCCGCGCCAGAGCTGAACGAGGAAGTCGCCACCGTGCGCCGCGCGCTCGACGACATTCGCGGCCATCTGCCGCGGGCACTGTCCGAGGGGCTCGACTGCGTGCAGGCGAGTGCCCGCGGCTTTGCCTATAGCCTGGCGCGGACCTATATGGCGTCGCTCTTGATTGAACATGCGGCCTGGTCGCTGGCCGAGAAGAACGAACGCCGCGACCTGCTGGCCGCACGCTGGTGGTGCCGCCAGTCGCTGGCGCCGATCCTCGACGCCGACGATGCCCACCGCGCCGCGGCCCGGGCCTTGGCGCTCGACGAACCGCTTGAAACGTCTGCCACTGAATCTGTTTCCGCTCGTCCGAAAGGTGCGCTCGCTCGATGATGCCGGTTTCGAAACGTCATGGTGTCGCTCAATACACGCTGGAACATTACGAACAGGATTTCGCCGATCGGCACCTGCTGCACGGCGTCATCGCCAAGTGGGCCCGCGAAACGCCCGACAAAATCGCCCTCGTCGAGCACGACACCGGCCGCGAGTGCAGCTACGCGCAGTTTCATCAGCTCACCGGGGCGCTCGCGCTCAAGCTGCTCGAGCTCGGCTTTCGCAAGGGGGACTTTCTCGCCACCTCGCTGCCGTTGTTGGCCGAGCATATTTTTCTCGAGTATGCCTGCTTCCGCATCGGGGTGATCCACGCGCCACTCGACCTGCGCCTGAAGGCGCCCGAGGTCGCGCGTTCGCTCGATTTGATCAAGCCGCGCGGCTTCGTCTTTCTCGGCAAGACGCCCGTCGCCGACTTCTCGCAGCTCGGGCGCGCCATTCAAGAGGCGTGCCCCTACATCGAGCACTTCATCCAGTTCGTCCCATCCGGCAAGCAAATCGAAGGAGCCATCTCGGCGCTGCAGCTTGGCGCCGATGCGCTGGAGCTCGCACGCCAGGTAACGGCCAACCCCAGCCATTCGCCCCTCTGGCAACTCTACCAGGAAGTGAACGGATCGATTCAAGAGACCGACGGCGCGCAGGTGATCTACACCACCGGCTCGACCGGCATGCCTAAGCCGGCCCTCCTCTCGCACCGCAACATCACTTGCCAGAACATGTGTCTCGCGGGCGGGTTCGACATGACCGACAACCCGCGCATGCTGGTCAACCTGCCCCCTTCGCACGTGGGCTGCCAGGCCGAGCAGTTGATGACGACGTTGTTCTCCGGCGGAACGGCGGTGATCCTGCACATGTTCGACGCCGAAAAATCGCTCCGCGCCATCGAGAAGCATCGTGTCGATTGCTTCGGCCAGATCCCCGCCATGTTCGCCATGCAGTGGCGTTTGCCGAACTATCGCGAGTTCGATCTCTCGTCGTTGCGTTTCGCCCTGTTCGGTGGACAGCAGGTGACGCGGCAATTTCTCGAGCAGTTGCAACAGATGGCCCCTCGTTGTGGCGGCGGGCTCGGCTTGACCGAGATGGCCGGCTTCGTCACCTATACGCCGCTCGACGGTTCGATCGACGATCTCCTCGCCGGCGTCGGCTACGACATGCCGGTGACGCCCCTCTCAATCCGCGCCCCCATGAATCCCGATGGCAGCGCGGGACCGGAACTGCCCGACGGCGAAGTGGGAGAAATCTGCTTCACGGGCCCGCAGGTCTTCATCTCGTACGTGAACGACGACGAGGCCTACCGCCGCACCGTCAGCACCGACGGCGTCTGCTACACGGGCGACCTGGGGGCCAAGACCGAACGTGGACTGATTTTCTCCGGCCGCTCGAAGCTGGTCATCAAGCCCAAGGGCTACCAGGTACACCCGGCGCAGGTCGAGAACCACTTCGCCATGCTCACGTCGCACGTTTCGGCCTGCGGAGCGGTGGGCGTGCCGCACGAGATCTACAGCGAGGCGATCGTGCTCTTCGTCGAGATGAAGCCCGGCGCAAGCCTCTCTCAAGACCTGCTCGATCAGCACGCCAAGGAAATCGCCGGCTACATGCGCCCTTCGCACTACGTTATGCTGGGCCCCGGCGAGTTGCCCCTGAATCGTTCGGCCAAGACAGACTACGTCGGCCTGAAAGAACGAGCCCTGGCCGAAGTCGAACAACTTCGCGCCGCCGGCCAGTGGGATAAGTAGGTCAGGTACTCCGTACCTGACAAAGGATTTAACGCCAAGACGCCAAGAAGCAAAGGCGCAAGGAATAAAGTGGCACAGGTTGCCAGCCTGTGCTGGAAATCAATCAAGCTTTAAGCACAGACTAGACAGCTTGTGCCACTTCTCATTGGGAGCAGCCGATGAATTCGCTCTCGCATCGTGACGCGTTGAATCGCCGTCGTTTCTTACAAGGCGCCCTCGCCGCCGGCGCGGCGGGCGCCATCGCTCCCTCATTCATGCGTCCCGCATTCGCTGCAGCGTCAGCCCGCCCCAAGGTGGGCGTCGTGCTCACCGAGTTCAGCTACCGCAGCCACGCGCATGTGATCCTCGAGAATTGCGTGCAGCCTTATCTGTTCAACGGCCAGCCAACCGATCCGGGCGTCGAGATCGTCAGCATGTACGTCGATCAATTCCCCGACGGTGAAATGTCCCGCGACGTGTCGAAGCAATACAACATCCCGATCTTCGAAACGATCGGCGAAGCGATCACCCTGGGGAGCGACAAGCTGGCGGTCGACGCCGTGCTGTCGATCGGCGAGCACGGCAGCTATCCGCACAACGAAAAAGGCCAGCACATGTATCCGCGCAAGCGGTTCTTCGACGAGATCGTGGCCGTGTTTCGCAACAGCGACCGCGCCGTGCCGGTCTTCAGCGACAAGCATCTCAGTTATCGCTTCGATTGGGCGCGCGAGATGTACGACACCTCGCGCGAGCTGGGCTTTCCGCTCATGGCTGGCAGCTCCGTCCCCCTGGCCGAACGAAAGCCGCCGCTCGAGATGCCTGCCGACGCCCAGTACGAAGCGGCAGTCTCGATTCACGGCGGCGGCGTCGAATCGTACGACTTCCATGCGCTCGAGGTCTTGCAGTCGATGATCGAGTCGCGCCGCGGCGGCGAGTCGGGCGTGAAGCAGGTGCAGTTCCTCACCGGCGACGCCCTCTGGAAGGCGGCCGACGCAGGACTCTGGTCGCGCGACCTGGCCGATCGCGCCATGGCCGCCGAACTGGGGCCCGACCTGCCGCCGGTCAAGGAACTGTGCGATTCGCAAAAGCTCGGCAGCGGCGCGCCCCACGGCGTGCTCGTCACCTATCGCGACGGGCTTCGCGCCATCGCCCTCAAGGTGGGCGACAGCAGCACGCGCTGGAATTTCGCCGCCAAGCTGAAGGGAAAAGCAAAACCGGTCGCCACGGCGTTCTATGTCGGCCCGTGGCAGAACCGCAACCTGTTCAAGGCCCTTTCCCACGCCATTCAAACCTTCTTTCGCGAAGGCCAAACGCCCTACCCTGTCGAGCGTACGCTGCTGGTCACCGGCATTCTCGACGCCGAGATGGACTCGCGCTACCAGGGGGGCGTGCCGATCGACACGCCGCAGCTCGACATCGCCTACCAGCCGCGCGACTACCGCGCCATGCGCGAGATGGGAGCCAGTTGGAAGCTCATCACCGAAGACATGCCGGAACCGCGCGGCATGGCGCCACCAGCGAAGGCCTGATAAAAGGCTCGAACGGAGACGAGAAGATTAAAATTCTTCGTGCCGTTGTGGTTCATCAATCCGTAACCATCCGAATATGAACCACGACGGCGACCACACCACGCCTGCCCGCCCACTTATGGTGGTGCAGGCACGACACCCTGTATCTCGGCGAGCACGTCTGCATCCGTTTCGATTGCCTGACGTGCTATCAGCGCCGCGATTGCTTCCTCGCCTGTGTATTGCCTTAATGCCCAGGCACTGGCCGCGCGCACGAGCGGCTCTTCATCATTCAACCCGCGCACGAGAACTGGGATCGCGCCGTCATTCTTGGAATTCCCCAGCACGATCGCGGCGTTGCGCAGCAGTCCGCGTCGCTTCGCACGCCACAACGGCGAGTGGCGAAAACGCTCTCGAAATGTCCCCTCGTCCAGTTCAAACAGCTTCGCCGCATCAACCGGATTCAGATACGGTAGTGGTGCAAACTCTACTTCTTCCGCCAGCGGCGCCTCGCGATTCCAGGGGCAAACCTCCTGGCAGATGTCGCAGCCGAAGAGCCAATCGCCGATTCCCTCGCGCAGTTCCACCGGAATAGGCGAACGCAGCTCGATCGTCAGATAACTGATGCAGCGCCGCGCATCGAGCTGGTACGCATCGACGAACGCATCGGTCGGACAGGCATCGAGGCACGCCCGGCACGTACCGCAATGATCCTTCTCGTGGGCGTCGTCATAAGTCAACTCGAGATCGGTCAGCAAGGCCGCCAGAAAGAACCAACTTCCCAACCGCTTGTTGAGCAAGAGCGTGTTCTTGCCGATCCAGCCGAGCCCCGCCAACTGGGCGAACTCGCGCTCCATGAGGGGCGCCGAATCGACCACGCCCCGCACCCGCGCCCCCGGCCGCCGCGCCACCAGCCAGGCGGCCAGTCGCTTCAAGCGCTCGTGAATCACATCGTGATAGTCACGCCCTCGAGCGTAACGGGCCACGCGTCCCGCGCCGCGTTCGATGGCGGCCGGCTCGGGCGGGCGATAGTTCATCGCCAACACGACGATGCTCCGCGCGCCGTCGAGGACGTGCCGCGGATGTTCGTAGGCCGCACGGCGCTCGGCAATGTAGTGCATCTCGCCGGCGAAGCCCGCCGTCAGCCATTCGCCCAACCGCGAAATGCCCACGGGCGTGACCGCCGGGCAGGCGCCCGCCATCTGAAACCCCAGCCGCGCGGCTTCGGCTTTCAATTCCTCGGTAAGCGTCTCGGGGGCATCGTCCGGCATGAGACCTATTGTCCGCGCGAGGTCGAACGAGTTCAATCAGGCTAGAATCCGCGGCACTGCCGCCCACGCTCAAAGAGAGACTCGCGCATGAAAACGTCTGGTCGCGTTTGGGGAATGTTGTCCGTGCTGCTCGCGGTCGTGGTGGGTTGCGGTCCGCGCATCGCCCCCGCGGAGTTGGGCGAAATCTCGCAAACGCTCCCCGCCTTGCCTGGGACAAGCGAGCCCTATCCTCTGCCCGAGCTCGAGGATTCGGAAGATGCCGAAACGGCCCCCCGCGATTCCCCAGCGGAAAATGAGCCGAAAACCCCCGTTTCGTCGGCAGAATCCCCTAGGTCTTGTACCCGGCAGATGCGCAATTACGCTGGATCACTGGCCCGAGAACTTCGACCCCGCCGGGCCTGAAATCACGAGCCACCGACGGCCCTCCTGCACTTGTTAGAGGTCACTGCGATGAGATCGCTCCCCCTGCGTGTTCTATTCTGCCTGACGCTGGCCGTGGCGGCCCTGTCTTTCGTCCCGCGCGAATCGCAAGCCGGCTGGCCCTGTGGCGGCTTTGGCTTCTATCCCGGCCTGCAATACAGCATCTACGGCCAGGACTACATCCCGTACTTTTCTCGGCACCCGCCCGTCTACTACAGCTACCCCGTGGCGCGGACCTACGGCTGGAGCCCTTACGCCTATCCGCCCGGTGTGCTGACGCCAGAGTATTCCGCCCCCGAGCCCCTCACGGTCGTCAATCCGCACGTCCAACGAAACAAACCGTCGGTAGCCAAGACCGAAAACACGGCCCGCGTCGAACCGCTGCGGATCCGCAACCCGTACGTCGACCAGGCACTCGTGCAGTCGGAAGAGACCGAATCGAGCACGCCAGTCGCGGTCGAAGTCCGCAAGCCGAAGGTGATCTACCCCTCGGCCACGAACTGACGCTGCCGAGTTCGTCACAGAATAGAGTTCCGCGAATGCCCACTTGGTTCCGACCGAGTGGGCATTTTTTTTTTGCTATCGAACAAAAGAAGCTCACACGAAGAGTCTTTTAACGCAGAGACGCAAAGGCGCAAGGATCAGCGAGAGAGAGACTCTTTGCACCCTACGTCGTGTCGTCGTGCCGTTGTGGTAAACAAATCGACTGCTCCTGTGAGATCGGTCTCAAACTCTTACTCCGCTCCGCGCAGCCAATGATCCTAGGGCGCCCAACGGAAGCCCGGAAAACGTGGTAGCATCATTCCTGAACGAGGCTCTTTAGCCGCGCGGACAGCAATAATTCTCTGCGTCTTCGCGTCTTTGCGTTAAAAAAAGCAGGGACTAAGAACGCGGGATCTCCTCGAAGGGCTGGTTCAAGATCGGATAACGCTGCCAGTCGCCAAAGTCGAAGTGCCACCACTCGAATTCGTAGACGTTGAAGCCCTGTGCTTCGATCGCGCGGCGCAATAGCTCGCGCTGCCAGCGCTGCCGCGAGGTGCCGCCGGGATAGCTCGGGTACGAGCGCATCGAGAACTCGTCGTAACCCCCGACCATCTCCACCGGTTGACCATCGGCCAAAGTGTAAAGCGTCAGGTCGACCGCGCAACCACGGTTGTGGCGCGAGCCCTTCGCCGGATTGGCGACGAAATGCCGCATCGCTTCCGGCGTCGCATCCCAGAACATGCGCGTCACTGCCCAGGGGCGATACGCGTCGTGAATCAGCAGTCCATAACCGAGCGGCGCGAGCGATTGGTTCGCTCGCACAAGCGCCTCGGCCGCGGGACGCTGCATCATCGCCCGGGCCTGCTGGTAAAACACCGACCCCAGAAAATTGTTCGTCGTCGCGTAGCGGATGTCGTACTTGATCGTCGGATCCAGGCCGGCGAGCTCCACCAGGTCGGCGGCGAGAAAGTCTCCCTCTTCGCGTGGCGGTGATGCAGCCGCTGCTTGGGGGCGGAGCGATTCGACCGAAACCACCGGCTCGACCTTGAAGGTCTCGCCCGGCGGCGGCCCCGTCTCGCGCCGCTCGAACGCGACCCCCGCGGCCACGGCTCTCGTCGTGCGCCCCTCGTCATCGCGCGTGAAGACGATCCTTTCGCCGTGGTACAAACCCTCGTTCGGAAAGGCGAACGTGTTCTCGTCGAGCTCCTCGAGCTCGTAGCAGAAGATCCACTCGATCAGCGCGTGCAGCTTGCCGTTGCGCTCGAGAACGTAAAGCGTGTTGTGATCGGGGCCGTATTCGCCGATCAGCCCCTTCCAGCGCTCGGGCGGCGCCGATGGCGGAGCGTCGGTCTGCACGCGTGCAAGCGTTTCGTCGCCGATCTTCAGTCGATCTTCGCCCAACGGTTCGAGCACGGTCCCCTGCTCGTGGCGGTCGTCGACCACCAGCTTGCCGTCGCCGCGTTGTCGCAACTCGCCGCGTGAACTGCCGTGCCACAGGTAAAGCTTGCCGGCGAGCTCGAACAGCTCGACCGCTTGCTTCGATCCGCGGAAAGAGCCGGCCAGGCGTTTCGCGCGTTCCGGCGGGATCGGACCGGTTGCCTCCCACGTGGGAAGCGGCTTACCCTCGCGCACGGCCAGCATCAGCCGCAGGGCATGGTCGGCAATGCGATTCACGATGGCATTCGACACGTCCATCGAGGCCATCGCCGCGACACCAAGCTTCACGTCAGTGAGCGCGGTCAGCTCGGTCGAAAAACCGTACACGGCGCCGCCATGCCGCACGCGCTCGTGCCCCTCGAACCGCGCCAGCGCGAAGCCCAGTCCGAAATCGCCACGCCCCTCGGCGTCGGGGAACTGCGGCTGCCACATCTGTCGCAGCGTCTCGGCTTGCAGCACCTGGCGGTCCCCTCCCCTGCCGCCGGCGAAAAACAGCTCGAGAAACCTCGCCTGATCGATCGCCGTCGAATAGAGATTGCCTGCCGCCGTGGTCGCCAGTTCGAACGTCGGCGCAGGAAACACGCGCCCGTCGTAGGTCCACATCGCCGCTTCGGCGATGCGCGGGCGCAACGCCTCGCCGGGAGCAAATGTCGTATCGCGCGCCGCCAGCGGCGCCAGGATCTCCTCGCGCACGTACTCGTCGAGCGGGCGGCCACAGACGACCTCGACCACGCGACCCACGACCGTCACCCCCGCGTTCGAGTACTTGGTACGTTTCGTCGGTTCGTAGACGAGCTCGGTGTCGTTCAGACTGGCGATCGCCTCCTCGACCGAGGGTTCGCTGGCATCGAAGTAGCTGCCGACCGGTGGCTCGCGGACCAGCCCGCTGCGATGCGACATGAGTTGCCGCAACGTGATCGGCTGGTCGAAGGGATTCTGTGGATGAAAGTCGGGCAGGTACTTCGTGACGGGCGCGTCGAGGTCGAGCTTGCCCGCCTCGACCAGTTGCATCACGGCCATCGCGGTGAACACCTTTGAAACGGAGCCCACGCGGAAGAGCGTGTCGGCGCCGGCCGGACGCGATCGGGCGAGATCGGCATGGCCGAACCCTTCGGCCCAGACGGTGTGCTCGCCATCGACCAGCGCAATGGCAAAGCCGGGAATCTGATGCGCGGCAATCTCGCTCCGAATGACTTTACGAAGCGACTCGGCCACGGCGGCATAGCGCGAGTCGGGACCGATTTTCATCGCATCTGCCCTCGCCAGCGGGAGAACAAAGCATGACATCGCGAGCACAGAGAGGGTCGGAAACGCGCGCAGCACAGGCATGGCGTCTCGCTCGAAGGGGAGGCGCGCGACGCGGGAAACGCCGACAGGCCTACTGCCGCCGTTCGCCAGCGGCGCGGCGGTCGCGAAAACATCCTGCGTGCGAGGGGCCTACCGCAAGGACAGACGTTGGTCGCTGGCAACGCCTTACGTAACAAGCTCCCAGGCAAGGATTTGAACCTCGACTAACTGGTTCAGAGCCAGTCGTGCTACCATTACACTACCCGGGAAAGGGCACGCCCGCCGCTCGGGATAACCCCGTACCGGCGGGACGTTTACGTAAGTTAAGGCGGCCCCCGCCAGCCGTCAAGGTGAGGAGCCTCGCGTTCCCCCGTGCGATTCCGGGGCCCTGCGGACCGATTGCGACCGCGAACACTCCATAAGTACGACGCAGAACTCGCGTCACCGGTTCGCGGGCGCGAGCAGCTGGCCCCGGTTGTCCGCCCGAGCTTTTGGTTGTCTCAGCAGCTTTGACGAACTGCCTGGTGAGGCCGAGTTGCTCTCGCACCAGCGCAGGCCGACAGGCGGTGCCACCTTGAATACGATGCGCGTTGCTCCACGCGCATAAAAGAACCTCGAGGCGACGGCTCCCAGCGCCGAACAAGTTTCCCACGAGGAAACCTTACAGCCGTCGACCCCGAGGTCTCCGTCGATCGCAATGCAAGCATTGCCATCCACGCGATTCAATCTATCGAGCGAAAAAAATTCTTGCAAGAGATTCTGGCGCGTGAGGGCAAGCAGCGCGCACGTCAGCGCGTGGCCGTGGCCGTGTGACATTCCGCGAACGCGCGCACCAACCGTTGGAAGCATGCGGCCCGATCGGCGTAATCGCGAAACTGATCGAAGCTCGCGCAGGCCGGCGAAAGGACGATCGCCTCTCCCGGCTGTGCTCGCTCGACACACCAGGCAAATCCCTCGGCGAGCGTCTCGCGCGAAGTAAACTCGCCTTGGGGCCGCTCCTCCACGATCAGCGCATGAAGTTTGCTTCGCACGGCGCCATACAGCGCTGCGCCCCGCGCGCGCCGGGCGATTTCCTGTGCCAGGGGCGCCAGCTCGCACCCCTTGTCGTAACCGCCGGCAAGCAGCCAGACGGGCGCCTCGAACGCGCGCAGCGCCGCGATGGCCGACTCGGGCGTCGTCGCCTGGCTATCGTTGTAGAAGCGCAGCCCCGCGACTTCGGCCACCAACTCGAGCCGGTGCGGCAAGCCACGATATTCGCGCAAGCCGCGCTCGATCGCGTCGCGGCCACAACCGATCCCTAGCGCGGCGGTGGCCGCGAGCCGCGCGTTCTGCCGGTTGTGCCTGCCGGGCACCGCCAGGGTCGGCAACTCGGCCTCACCAACGAGATCGAGTTGCCGACCACGAACGTGCATATGCCAGGTGGCGACCTGCGGACAAGTGTCGTTGAGCACCGCCAGCGAGCCGCGCCCCTGACCGTGCAGCAAGCGCTGCTTCGCTCGGACGTAGTCCGCCAAGCTCTCATGCCAGTCGAGGTGGTTCGGCGTGCAGTTCGTAACGACTGCCACCTCCGGAAAACGCGCCTCGTCGGGCCAGCGTGCGAGCTGAAAGCTCGACAATTCGAGCACGACCCAGTCGTCCGTGGTGATGGCAGGCAATTCGCCCAACAGGCTGCCCCCGATGTTGCCCCCCAGCCACGTGCGGCGACTGTCGGCCTGCAAGATCGCCGCCGTCATCGCCGCGGTGGTCGACTTGCCATTCGAGCCGGTCACACCGACGATCTTGCCCGGGCAGGCGTCGGCAAACAGCACGATCTCGCTCGTCAACACGGCGCCTGAATCGGCCGCCAACAGCACGAGCGGATGATCGGGCCGCACGGCCGGGTTGACGACGACGATCTCGGCCGATCGAAAATCTCGCTCTCGATGCCCGCCGACAAAAACATCGGCGAGCGGCACTCCCGAGAGTGCCTCGAACGATTCTCGCAGCGCAGCGGCAGCGGCCCGATCGGTGACGGTGACGATCGCCCCCCGCTCGGCCAGGTAGCGCGCCACGGCCACACCACCGCCGTGGCGCCCCAGTCCCATCACCGTGACTCGTTTGCCGCGAACTTCCATCTCGTCTTGCGATTGGTCCATCGTCCGTGATCTACCGCCGTCGGGTCGATTTTACGATGAGCCGGGATTCCCGGGACAGCTCAATTCGATACCGACGAGAAACGCCGACCACCGCCATGCTGGACCGGCCCTTTCGCGACTGCTAGTTTGTCGCACTTCGCCGGGTTGCCAATGCTGGCGCCGGATTTTCGATTCGCCCAGCTCAGGGAGAGTGCTGCCGTGCCTACGATTCCCGCTCAGCAATTGATCGACTTCTCGCAGCGGCTCCTCGAGTCCGGCGGCGTGGGTCCGGACGAGGCTCTACTTGTGGCCGAGAGTCTCGTCGAGGCCAACCTCCGCGGACACGATTCGCATGGCGTGATGCGCGTGCCCTTCTATCTCGACGGCGTGCGCAAGGGAGAAGTCACGCCGGGGGCCGAATTGCGCGTCATTCATGAAACTCCCTCGATCCTGGCCGCCGACGGCAACTGGGGCTTTGGCCAGACGCAGGCGCGCCGGCTCACCGAGCGATTGATCACCAAGGCGAAAACGTGCGGCGTGGCTATCGGCACGTTGATCCAGTGTGCCCACGTGGGGCGACTCGGTGAATACTGCGAACAGGCCGCCGAGGCAGAGCTCGTCTCGCTGATGATGGTCAATACCCACGGCACCGCGCGGCGCGTGGCGCCGGTCGGCGGCACGGCGCCACGCTTGGGCACCAATCCACTCGCCATCGGTGTCCCGCACGCCGATGGTCCCCTGGTACTCGATATCGGCACCAGCGCTACGGCCGAAGGCAAGGTCCGCGTGCGGCGTATCGGCGGGCAACTTTGTCCCGATGGCTGGCTGCTCGACTCGACGGGTCGGCCGACGAACGATCCCCACTCGCTCTATGCCGATCCCCCCGGCACGATCCGACCGATGGGAGGCGACCAGGCCTACAAGGGCTTCGGCCTGGCGCTGATGATCGAGATCTTTGCCGGGGCACTCTCGGGCGGTGTCTGCGCGCGTGAGAAGCCGATCAATCAACTCGGCAACTGCGTCTATCTGCAGTTGATCGACCCGGCCCAGATCAGCGGCGTCGATCACTTTCGACGCGAGGTCGCCGAACTGACGACCTTCGTGCGCAGTTGCCCCACGGTCGATGGAGTGAACGAGATCCAACTCCCCGGCGATCCCGAGCGCCGCCTGCGTCAAGAACGCCTCGCCGCCGGCATCACGCTCGACGACGGCAACTGGGGGCAACTTGCCAAACTGGCCGAGCAACTGGGCGTCGTGGCGCCAAAGTAGATCAGGTACGCCGTACCTCACAAAGGGATCGAGTTCGCCACATCGAACAGTTGTCAGGTACGCGCCTACCCGACCTGCAACGCCAGGCACGGCCGAGCCTCACTTCGACGGCCGCTTTTCCCTTGCGTAGGGTGTGAGTCAGCGACCATCATACGGGCTGAATCGGCCCGCTCCGGGCTGCATGTTTCTCAGGAGTCTATTGATGCGCGCGCGTTCCCGTGTTGCCGCTGGATTGCTCTCTCTGTACGTCGCCGTTGGCGCCTCGCTGGCGTGGGGCGAGCCCTTGCCCGTGGTCCGACAGGTCGAGGCGCAGCCTTTTACCGCGCAGGCGAAACGCATCGTGCAGGCGCTCGAGATGCTCGGCGCGCCGCTGACCACCGAGCAACAGCAGGCCTTCGACGCCGCGCTCGCCGAGGCGGATGATGCCAGACGTGTCGTCGCGATTCAGGCCGTGCTCGACCCGCTCTGCCTGGTCGGCGTGAACATCAATCCCGAAAGCCGCGTGAAGGTCGCACAAGGCACAGCGGCGCCCAAGCTCGTGCAACAGGGTTGGACCGTCTTTCTCGTCAAGGTGCAGAACGAGGCGGGCGTGACCGCCGAGCTGGCCGTGAAGAGCCCGAACGCCGAACCGCTGCAAAAGCGGTCGAGCGGCAAGCCCGATCCAGAGGTCTCGATCAAACCGACCGACGTGGGGGACCGCTGGCTCGACGTCAGTCTCTTCACCGGTCAGCCACTGAATAAGCCTCTTTCAGGGTTGGGCGTCGAGTACCGCCTGCTCGAACTCTATAGCCGCGACGTGGGCAAGCGCGAGGCGAAGCTCATGTTCGACGTGGGACAAGGCACGCAGGATCTGGGGTTTCGCAACGAGGTGAACATTCTCTTCGACGGCGAGCCCGCGGTCGAAGTGGTCCTCGAGATCTACGACGACGACGGCCAGCCCACCACCGGGCAGTTCGTGATCCGCGATAAACGTGGACGAATCTATCCGGCCATGTCGCGGCGGCTGGCTCCCGATCTCTTCTTTCACGAGCAGGTCTATCGCCACCACGGCGAATCGATCATGTTGCCGCCGGGTGACTACGAGTTCACCTGCACGCGCGGACCAGAGTACCTCATCGAGAAACGCAACGTCGCCGTTCCGCACTCGGTCTCGCACAAGGAAATCGTCCACCTCAAGCGCTGGATCAAGCTGGCCGATCGCGGTTGGTACTCGGGCGATCATCACGTCCACGCGGCGGGCTGCGCCCATTACGAGTCGCCCGCCGAAGGCGTGCAGCCCGTCGACATGATGCGCCATATCCTGGGCGAGGATCTCAACGTCGGCTGTGTCCTGTCCTGGGGCCCCTGCTGGTATTTCCAGAAGCAATACTTCGACGGCAAGGTCAGCCAGCTCTCGACGCCACAAAATCTGATGCGCTACGACGTCGAGGTCTCCGGCTTTCCCAGCTCGCACGCGGGTCACCTCTGCCTGCTGCGGCTGACCGAAGACGATTATCCCGGTACGACCAGGATCGAAGAGTGGCCCAGTTGGGACCTGCCCGTGCTGCAGTGGGGCAAGCGACAGGGGGGCGTGGTCGGATTCTCGCACAGTGGCTGGGGACTCAAGGTCGACGGCGCGAAGCTCCCCACCTACGAGATGCCACCGTTCGACGGTATCGGCGCGAACGAATACGTCGTCGACGTCGTACATGACGCGTGCGACTTCATCTCGGCAGTCGATACGCCGGCGGTGTGGGAATTGAACATCTGGTACCACACGCTGAATTGCGGCTACACGTGCCGTATCAGCGGCGAGACCGATTTCCCCTGCATCTACGGAGAACGGGTCGGCCTGGGACGTGCCTACGTGAAGTTGGACGCCGCCGACGGTCCGCTCGACTACGACCAGTGGGTGCTCGGCATTCGCGACGGTCGCAGCTACTGCTGCGACGGGCTGAGCCACTTGATCGACTTCGAGGCCAACGGCTTGGGCGTGGGCGAACCTGGCGCCGATGGCCGGCCCAGCGTACTGGCCCTCAAGTCGGGCAAACCGCTTAAGTTGAAAGTGCAGGCCGCGGCCCTGCTGGCCGCAGAACCGGGAGAAAAAGAACGTGAGATCCGCGAGCGACCGCTCGACGAGAAGCCGTACTGGCACGTCGAACGGGCCCGAGTGGGGGACTCCCGCAAAGTGCCCGTCGAGTTGATCGTCAACGGCAAGTCGGTCGAACGCCAGGAGATCGAAGCGGACGGTTCCGTCTCTGAATTGACTTTCGACTACACCCCGCGATACTCAAGTTGGATCGCGCTACGGATCTTTCCCAGTTCGCACACGAATCCGATCTTCGTCGAGGTGGACGGCCAGCCCATTCGGGCCAGTCAGAAGAGCGCCCAGTGGTGTGCCGACGCAGTCGACGTGTGTTGGAAACAGAAAAGCCTGCAGATCCGGCCGTCGGAGCGGGACACCGCTCAGGCCGCGTACGAGGCGGCGCGCGTTGCATACCGAAAAATCCTTGCCGAGGCACAGGAAGACTGATCCACGGCCCGATGGAAAATGAGGATGTGGCGCATGCCCCGCGCCCTGGCGCGGGGTGCGTCGGCCTGCGCCTGGCACGAAGCTAACGGTCGTGGTGGTCGCGAAATCTTTGACGACGGGTGAAGTTCCGCATACCCGGCGGCGCCCGTCGCCCGAAAGGATGGAGTCGTCATGAGAGCTGCCACCTTTGCCCTGGTGTTAACCACCGCCCCTTTTGTGGTGTTGTTCACCTGGGGCGGGCCAACCCGTGCTCAAGATTCCCCCCCCGCGACGGCCACGCAACCGGCGGCCAAACCGACGACGATCGATCCCTTTCAGACGCAACAACAGGCGATCGATAACCTACAGCGTGGCCAGCGCCGCGCTGAGAGCAACGCCTTCGAGGCGCAACGCCGCGCCGCGAGCAACATGAGCGCCAGCCAGACACAGGCGATCGGCCAGTTGCAGCGTGGCGAACGCTCGGCGGAACTCGATGCCAGCGAGCCGATTCCGATGCCGCAGTACGGGGTGCGCTCGACCGGGGGCCAGCCGCGCCGCGCTCAGAAGCCCCCTTCGCGTGGCTCGCTGCCGCAGCCGAACCTCGATCGATTCAACCCTGCGCTCACGGCTCAAGATTATCTGGGCGGAGCGGGGGCCTTCAGTTACATGGGGCCCCGCTATCCGACCTTCGCCGGCGGCGGCCAGAACTGGATGCCGATTCCACCGACGAGCATCGGCTTCGTCCCCGACGGCATGGGGGGCGTCACGCCCGCTTTCGGCGGCATGATGATGCAGAACGGCATGATCCAGCAGGGCGTGGGCTTCGTGCCCGACGGTCTCGGTGGCTTGCAAGTCGCTCCCTACATCATTCCCCCCGTCACACCAGGACCGATAGGTCCGAACGGGATGCCGATGAGCAATTACCCGTTCAGCAACCTGCCCGGTGGCCCGGCCATGCTCGCCCCCCCGCCGACGGTGGCAAATAACGGCGTCATTCCCCCCGATCCCTACACGGAACAAGCCGCGCTGCAAGAAACCGGCCTGCTCCCGTCGGTCGACAAGCCGCAGGCCCTCGATCAGCCCGAGAACAACGCCGAATTGACCCGGGCAATCCGCGCCTTCCGCGATCGCCGCTATCGCGAAGCGCTGCGACAACTCGATACGGCCGCCGCCCAGGCGCCGCTCGACGGTTCGATCGAATTGCTGCGCGCTCAGACCCTGTTCGCGCAGGGTGAGTTCGACGAATCGGCCGCGGCGCTCGATCGTGCCCTCTCCACGCTCCCCTCGGCGAAATGGGGGAGCGTGCTGGCCGACGGCTCGAGCTATTACTTCGACGAAGAGCTCTACAGCCGGCAACTCGATACCCTGACCGGCTGGGTCGGCAAGAATCCGAAGGATCCCTCCGGACATTACCTGCTGGCCTACCATCTAGGGTACCAGGGTCGCGCGGCCGAGGCCGTGCGCGAATTGCAGGCGGCCATGTCGCTCGGCCGTCGCGATCCGCAGACGATTGGCCTCTACACGCTCTTCGATCAGGAAGCCAAACGCCAGGAAGCCGAAGCCGCCGCCGCGAAAGCAGCCGAGCAGCCTGACGCCACGAAAGAAAAAGAGCCCATGCGGATGCAGAGTGGCCATCAAGAGTTCTAAGACTCTCGCGATGCCCCAAGCGCGACTCGCCGTGCGACGAGCGCTACGCCTGCCGAGGCGCACAGCGATTACGGCGCCGCGCTCATGAACTCGCGGTACTGCTGATCGAGCTCCGAATAGCTCTTGCCGGTCAGTTCGGGCAGGCTGCCTGGGCGGTCCTGCCCCGCATAGAGGAGCGACAATAGCGCCACGAGCGCGTCGCGGTAGCGTCCCTCGTCGTAGTGCATCAGAAAATGCGACAGACCGGCCGCCTGGCTGTAGAGCAGGGGCAGGTTCGGATCTTGCTGGAAATCGCGCATGCCGGCGCCGCTGAGTTGCGCCAAGGGGACGTAGAACTTCGATTCGAGCAGGCGAAAGCGTGCATCGCCATAGCGCACGGCATCGGCGCCCCCCACCGTGTCGTAGCCCTCTTCGCGCGCCAGCGATTCCATATAACAGGCGATGCCTTCGATCAGCCAGAAGTTCGCCCGCGAGCCGACGTCGCGCGAGGTTGGTCGCGTCTCGCTGAAGAGCTGATGCGTCGCTTCGTGGTAGAGCGTGCCGCGATCGTCATCCTCGGTGGCATAGAAAAACGCCGTACGGCGATCTCCCCAGTAGAAGCCGGTCGTTTCGACGTCGGGCGGAAGAATGCTACTCAGCGCCGCGCGATAGTCGTCGCTATCGCGGAAGAAGACCACACGGTGCCGTGGCCCGCTGGAACGCTGCGTCGCGCGACCTTCGAACAAGCTGGCCAATTGGCCGGCGTTGGCGTTGTAGCTGGCGAAGAGCTGCCGCCAGACGAGGTGCAGCCGTTCTAACTCGACGCCCAACGCCACGCCCGCTTCGAGACTGTGATTCGTCGTAATGTCGTAGTGTTCGGTCTCGATCCGCCAGCCGTCGGCGATCTGGCTGCGCGCGCGGGCCTCGTCGGCGGCGCTCATCCAACGGCCGCCGGTGAAGCGTTGCCCTTGCTCGTAACGCTCGACGTAGCTCGCCGGTAGCCAGCCGAACTTCTCGTGCCACACCTGGCCGGCCCGTAACTTGCGAATCTCGAACGGCGTGTGCCACGCGCCGCGAAAACGCTGATAGCCCAGCAAGCGCCGGCTCGGCTCGTGATCGGGATTATCGTGCAGTGCCGACAACACCAGTTCGAAGGCGAGCGAGGGCCTCCCCTGTCGAATGGCCTTCTGCGCCAGATCGAACCGGGCGCTGGCCTGAGCGTGTCGCAGCTTCGTGAAACGCGCGCGCCACTCGGCCGAGTGGCGCAGGGCTTCGCCCTCGGCGGTGTCTTCGATTTTGGACCGCAGCACCGACAAGTAGACTTTGCGAGGATCGAGCTCGTGCCATTGCGCGCGGGTCTCGGCCGCTTCATCGGCCAACTTGCGCTCATCGCACCAGGCGGCCAGCGATTCGAGCTCCGCGGTGTATTTGGCCTCGAGCTCGTGCCGGGCCGCGGTGAGATCGTCGCTCGCGCGCGCCCAGGCCCCGCGAGCCGTTCCGCTCACGACGAGACCTGCGCACGCCGTCGCCAGCAGGGCGAACCACCAGCCCACGCCGCCGGACGCGGCGACAGCCCGTGGGCATATTCGCAAACTTGCAGGGGGTGGCGGACTCAGGGGGCAACTCTACTTGCGGAGTGACGACGGCGCACGAGCGAAACGGCACGCCCTTACGGCGCAAGTTCCACTCTAACGTAGGGCCGCCGGCACCGCGAACACACGGTGGGGGCGCGGCACTCCAGCGGTATCGATGGCGCCGTTTGTAACGCCTCGACACGATTATGCCGCGCCACGGCGTCATTCGGCCGCGGCTTGCATCTCGGCCCGCATCACGTCCATTGGAGCGATCACGTCATCGACCTTGTCTTCGAACAGATCGCCGATGAGCAGATCGGTCAGATGGCCCTTAAGGTCGGGGTGCCGCTTCACGAACCGCCCAAAGCTGAACCCGTCGTAGTACTCGCAAACCAACCGCCGCATGCGGTCCATGCCCTGGGTGAAATTGTCCTGCCATTTGCCGAGCTGCGCGGCCGAAAGATCCTGCTTCTGGAATCCTTCCACAACCGCATCCGCCGCCAGTTGCCCCGACTTGAGCGCCAGCAGCACGCCCGACGAATAAAGCGGATCGAGAAAGCCGAACGCATCTCCCACCAGCACCCAACCATCGCCCGCTACCCGCGAGGACCGATAGGTGTAGTCCTTCGTGGCGTAGAACTCGGCCACGCGGCGTCCCTGCGAGATGCGTTCCTTCACGGCAGGACAAAGATCGACCTCCTCCTGGTAGATCTTCTCGTGATCCGTTCCCCGTTCCTTGCTGAAGAGGTATTCGAACGACGAGACAACCCCCACGCTGACGATGTTGCGGTGGAGCGGGATATACCAGAACCACCCCTTCTTGCCCTGCGTCTGGAGCACCATCGTGGCCCCCTCATCGCGTCCCTCGTCGCGATAGGCGCCTTCCCAATAGGTCCATAACGCTCCTTTCTTCAACTTGGCGTCGGGCACCCGCAGCTTGAGCCGGCTGGCGATCAGGGAGCTCTGCCCCGAAGCATCGACGACCACGTCGGCCGTGATCTCGTGCTGGCGGCCATCTTCCTCTTGCAGCCGCAGCCCCGTCTGGCGGTCGCCGTCGAACATCACATCGAGCACGCGCACCCCGTGCCGCACGTCGACCCCATGCTCGCTGGCATTCTCGAGCATCATCTGATCGAACTCGCTCCGCAGCACCTGCCACGTCTGCGAGCACTCGTGCGGCTTGTGCTCCATGAAGTAGAACGGCTCCGACAGCCGTCCCGAGGCGCTGACGAATTGCACGCTGTACTTCTTGATGAAAGGGCTCTTGTGCAACTTCTCGAGCATATTGAGCCGCTTGAGCACCCAGTACGTTTCCGGAATCAGCGATTCGCCGATGTGAAAACGGGGAAAATGCTCCCGCTCGTACAACCGTACCTGATAGCCCTGCTGGGCAATCAACGTCGCGGCGGTAGCCCCCCCGGGCCCTCCCCCGATCACGGCCACCTGAACGTGTTCCTGCGGTGCTTGCGTCGATTGAATCATCGGTATCTTCGGCCTCATTCGTTTCGCCTGATGCCCCATCCAGGGGGAAAATCGCCCCGCTGTAAGGTTTTCGCGGCTCCATTGTAGAAGTCTTCGTAGGGCCGGGCAAACCGGCTTCGAACGGCCGGCCATGCGGCGCTTGCCGCGCCGGGCGGACCGCGATAGAAGGCATCGAGCGGCGAGCTCTCGCGGTACTCGTGCCCTCCGAGCAAAAGGAGCATTCCGATGAAGGCCATTCGCGAAATTACCCGCAACGTTCCGCGGCATTGGGTGGGCGACGGATTTCCCGTGCGGAGCCTGTTCTCCTATCACAACCATCCCGAGGTGGTCAGCCCGTTCTTGCTGCTCGACTACGCGGGCCCGTACGACTTCGCGCCGGCCCAACAGCCGCGCGGCGTGGGAGAACATCCGCATCGTGGATTCGAGACCGTGACGATCGTCTACCAGGGCGAGCTCGAGCACCGCGATTCGGCCGGCAACCACGGGCGCATCGGTCCCGGTGACGTGCAGTGGATGACGGCGGCCTCCGGCGTCGTCCACGAGGAGTTCCACCAACGCGATTTCACGCAACGGGGTGGCACGCTCGAGATGGTGCAGTTGTGGGTCAACCTGCCGGCGCGGTGGAAGATGTCGGCGCCGCGCTACCAGGAGATCGTCGAACAACAGATTCCCACGGTGGAGTTGCCGGGCGATGCTGGTTCGGCACGCGTCATCGCTGGCGAGCTACTGGGAACGCCAGGCCCCGCGCAGACGTTTACGCCGGTCCACTTGTGGGATCTGCGTCTACGAGCGGGCAAGACCCTCACGCTGCCGGTGACCGATGGCTATACGGCCTTGCTGGTCGTGCAGCGCGGTTCGCTGGTCGTGAATGGCGAAAAGCCTGCCCAGGGGGTCGATCTGGTGGGGTTCGATCGACGCGGCGACTCGATCGAGTTGGCGAGCGAGGAAGACACCATGGCGCTCCTGCTCAGCGGCCAGCCGATTGACGAACCGGTCGTGGGGCACGGCCCCTTCGTCATGAATAGCGAGCGCGAGATCCGGCAGGCCTTTGCCGACTATCAGCAAGGTCGCATGGGCTCGCTCGCCTGAAACGACAAACGACCCGACGGTCGAGCGTTCGACCGCCGGGTCGCGTTGTTGACGGGGCTCTCGCGCGCGAGTTTGGTCAGCTCAGTACCAGCCCACCCCGACCGAGACGCCCGGGCCGTAGTAGTAGCCGTAGGCGGGGGGGCCGTAGTAAACCGGTGGAGCATAATACGCCCGATAGGGGTAGGCGTACGGCCGATAGACATAGGGTCGATACGCGTAGGGCCGGTAAGCACGGTAGGGACGATAAGCCCACGGACCGGCGTCGGCCTTGCCAGCGGTCGCGGTCAACGTGCCGGCGAACACGGCCAGCGACAAGCAAATCCACAGGGCGAAGCGTTTCATGGTGTGACTCCCTTACTGGGTGGCGCATTCCGGGCGAGGTCGCCGCGACGAGCAAGGTGTGTGGTTTCGTACTCGTCGCCATCGCGAAGCATCGCGGGTAGGCGGGGGCATCCGAGCGGTCGACTGTCTGTATTGTTCGAGTTCGGATCGAACCTGACAAGCAGTTCCAGCGCGGGAAAACGACCTCCTTCCCCCTGCTGTCGTCAAATCGATTTGCGCCTGGCAACGGTCCACGGGCACTGAATAACGCCCGCTTTGCGCCCGAAATATTGCATAAATTTTGGCCAAAAAACTAGCGTGCTTTCCGCTGCGATTTGCGCCTCGCGGGGGCTGGCTTCCTCTCGAGTGATGTGCTGGCCATGGCGCGGCGTTGTGCCCGCGCCTGCACGGCGCGCAGGTGGACATGGGCCGTGGCCTGCTGGCTCCACTGCTCGAGCTTGGCCAGCCACTCCGAGGCCTTCTTGTCGTGCAGAACCGGTCCTGCCAGGTCATTTTCACGGCATTGATTGGCCATATGGCGCAGGTTTGCCGCCACATCGAGCACGCGCAGCGCCCACTGATCGAGCTTCTCGGGGTCGTAAACTTCGAGGGTCATGAATTCGCCTTCGCCGCCGCCAGCATGACAGGCGTCCCCGCTGTCTAGGTTAAAGAGACCAGGTGCTGCCCGGCTCCAGTCTAGCTTTGACCGAAACGGACGGTCAATCGCCCGGCAATTTAAGCGCTAAATTTTGAACAAAATTATGCTCTTAAATTAGGCCACAAGCCGCTAGGATGCCCTCGGCCGGCCACGGACCGCCACGCCCCCTTCCAACCCGCGAAGCGGGACGGCCCCTCGACCGGCCCCACCCCAACGCCCCCCCCGAGGTGCCCCGTGCCACACGACCTACACGCAGGCGATCGCGACAAGTCCCCCGAGGACCGCTGGGAGGAAACGCACGACTCCGACCTCGAACTCGAGGCCGAGGACTGGGACACGCTCGATCCGGCCGACGACGAGCTCGCGAGCGATCGGGCGTTCGACGTTCTCTTCGACGAAGAGGACGAACCCGAGGACTGGCGCGACGAGCCCTCGATCGAGCCGGACGAATGGGACTGATGACGTCGGCAAGGCCGCTCGTGACGGAGTGGCCGCACCGTTTTTGACTTCGTTGATTCGCGTGGAGGCAGGGCCATGATCTCGCAAGGAATGGTGGATGAAATCCGACGGCTGCTGGCGGACCAAACCCTTTCGCAACGACGCATCGCACGGATGACGGGCATCAGCCGGGCCACGGTCGGGGCGATCGCCAACGGCACGCGCCTCGACTATCCCGTGCGTTCGACGGCGGACGACCTCCTGACCACCGTCGAAAGCGGCCCGCCCACACGTTGCCCCGGCTGCGGCGGTCGCGTCTATCTGCCGTGTCGACTTTGCCACATCCGGAGACTGAAACGCAGGGATGCGGAGCGGCGCCGCCGGCGGCGCTGGCTGGCCGAGTACCTCGCCCGACCGATCGTTTCGCCAGCGATTGTCCGCGCAGCCGATGCTCACTTGCGTGCGGTCGAAACCGCGGCCGCCGGGCAGGACTCTACCGACGCGCCCGAAGCGTAATTCGCTTTCCCGGTTGGCGGCGGCAGGGCGATCGAGCAAAATGGGCGGCACCTGTTCCGCCCCTTGCCGTGCCCGTCTCGGGAGCCTGCCATGCCGATCCACCTGCCGCCACTGACTCGTCGACGATTCCTTGCCGGGACCCTGGCCGCTGGGGCCGCGGCCCTCACGCCCCGTCTGTCGTGGGGACGCACGCTGGAGGTCGATCCGCACCGCTTCGCCCTCTTCTCCGACACGCACATCAGCGAGGTGCGTGACACGGTCCATTTGGGGGCGAATATGGCCGAGAACCTGGCGCGCGCGGGCAGTGAGGCGCTGGCCGGACTCCGCAGGCCGGCGGCCGTCCTCATCAACGGTGATTGCGCGTTCCTCCAAGGCAAGCCGGGGGACTACGAAGTCCTCGTACGTTTGCTCGAGCCGATCCGCACGGCAGGCGTACCGGTCCACCTGGCGCTCGGCAATCACGACCAGCGCGATCACTTCTGGAACTCGGCCCAACTTGCCGCCGCCGACGACGCGGCAGCGCGGCCGGTCGAGAACAAACAGGTCTCGATCATCGAGTCAGCACGGGCCAATCTATTCCAGCTCGATTCGCTCGATCAAACCAACGTCACCCCCGGTCGTCTGGGCGAACAGCAACTCCAGTGGCTGGCCGAGGCACTCGACGCGCACGCCGACAAGCCGGCGATCATTTTCGGCCACCATCAGCCGGTAAAGGGGGGCGCCGGCATGGGGCTCAAGGATACCGATGCCCTGTTCGAGGTGCTCGTGCCGCGCCGGCAGGTGAAGGCCTACATCTTCGGCCACACGCACCACTGGCAGGTGAAGAAGTGGGACGATATCCATCTGGTGAATCTTCCGCCGACGGCCTATCCTTTCGTCAAGTCCGATCCCAATGGCTGGGTAGAACTTGCGCTGCTGGAGCAGGGCGCCACGCTGGAATTGCACACGCTCGACCCCACCCACAAAGCCAACGGCGAACGCGTAGAATTGCCCTGGCGCGCCTCTTAACGCGCCGAGGTAGACTTCAAGGCGGCCATGCCCGACGGGGGGGATGCGAAACTCTCGCATGCCACGTTTCGAGTCTCCTCGCTACAATTCGCGGCTTAACGCCCTTCGTGTCGCAGCCAGCAGGAATCTCACGGTGGCCAAGCGTTCCGGTCCCATCAACCCGTTCTACATCGTGCTCATCGTCGCGGGCATCGCGTTTGCCGTCACCGCCTGTGCCTATGGCGTGATGACATTTCTCGCCATGCAGTCGAACTACGCCGATACCAAGACAGGGCTGCTGGCGTTTCTCGAGGAACATGGCGGCACGCTGCTGGCCGTCGAGCTCGGGCTGCTGGCGATCGCCACCTTTGCCGCCATCGGCACCGATAGCTACTGGGAGCGTCGCGCCGCGGCCAGGGATGCCTCGAATGCCTCTCGCACGCCCACTCAGCAAACGTAAGGAGCTTTTCCGATGAAAGTACAACCCTCGTCGCAGGTGGAATCGCGCGCGGTCGAAATGGAAGGCTCGCGCGGCTGCACGATCCGCATCCTGGTCGGCCCCACCGATGGGGCGCCGAACTTTGCCATGCGCGAGTTCGAAATTCAACCCGGCGGCTACACGCCGCATCACCACCACCCCTACGAGCACGAGGTGTTCGTAATCGCCGGCGAAGGAGTGGTGCTCGAGGGGAACCAGGAACATTCCCTCAAGACGGGCGATGTGATCTTCGTCAAACCAGACGAGGTGCATCAATTCCGCAATACTGGGACACAGCCGATGAAGTTTCTTTGCCTGGTGCCGAACTCGGCGGCGACGCTCCCCGTCGCGCAACGTCCCGAGTGCGAAGTGCCGGCGTCCAAGTAGCCCTTCTGGGCAGACTGCTCGCGCCGAGGCGTGGAGACACGGAAGAGGTTCCGGCATCGGCCCGACCGCCAAGTGGCAGAGGCTATCTTGTCCGCGCGGGTTCTAGGGCTTCCTCTCTCCGGTTGCTAAACTCTTTCCGCGGCTCCGCGCCTCCGCGTGAGCCCTGTCTCGTTCCTCGTCCGTGTTCTCCAGGGCGCTTATGTCGAAGCCGGCCGCCAAGGAAATCGAAGAGCTTCGCGAACAGATTCGGCATCACGACCGGCTGTACTATCAGGAAGCGCGCCCCGAGATCAGCGATCTCGAGTACGACCGCCTGCTCGAGCAACTCAAGTCGCTTGAAGCAGCTCATCCCGACCTGGTCACCCCCGACAGCCCCACGCAGCGCGTGGGGGGCGAACCGGTCAGCTCGCTCGTGCCGGTGCGGCATCGCGTGCCGATGATGTCGATCGAGAACACCTACGACCTGGCCGAGCTCGAGAAATACGGCCAGCGCGTCGCCAAGCTACTGCCGGACGAACAGATCGAGTGGGTCGTCGAGTTGAAGATCGACGGCGTGGCCTGCTCCGTGCTGTACGAGCACGGCAAGTTGGTGCAGGCCGCCACCCGCGGCAATGGTCTCGTCGGGGACGACATCACGCACAACGCGCGGACGATCGTCGATCTGCCGCTGCAGCTCCACGGCAAGCATGTCCCCCCCGTGCTCGAGGTACGCGGCGAGGTCTACATGACCAATTCCGATCTCGTACGGCTGAACGAGGAACAGCAACGCCGCGGCGAGGCCCCCTACATGAACACGCGGAATTGCACGGCCGGCAGCATCCGCCTGCTCGATCCGCAACTGACGGCCAAGCGCCGCCTGCGCATGTTCTGCCACGGGCTGGGCTTTGCCGAAGGAATGCATGCCAAGACGCACACGGAGTTCTTGCGAGAGATCGCCGGCTACGGCCTGCCCGCCACGCCGCACGCCGAGTCGTTTACCTCCTTCACGGCGGCCATCGAGCACTGCCAGGAGTTGATCGAACGCCTGCACGAGCTCGACTTCGAGATCGACGGTCTTGTGCTCAAGGTAAACAGCTTCGACCAGCGCGAACGCCTGGGGGCAACCTCAAAGGCGCCCCGCTGGCTGATTGCCTATAAGTTCGAAAAATACGAAGCGACGACCAGGCTGAACGACATTCGCGTGCAAATCGGCAAGACGGGCGCGATCACGCCCGTGGCCGATCTGGCGCCGGTCGAGCTCGCCGGCACCATCGTCAGCCGGGCCAGCCTGCACAACGCCGACGAAATCGAGCGCAAGGACGTGCGCATCGGCGATACCGTGGTGGTCGAAAAGGCGGGCAAGATCATCCCCCACATCGTGCGTGTCGAAAAGCACGAGCGCAAGGAAGAACTGCCCAAGTTCCATTTCCCCCAACTCTGCCCCGAGTGTCATACCGCGCTGGTCAAAGACGAAGGGGGCGTCTATATCCGCTGCCCGAACGCGACATGTCCGGCCCAGGTCAAAGAACGCCTTCGCTACTACGCCAGTCGCAATGCGATGGATATCGAGGGCTTGGGAGACAAACTGGTCGATCAACTGGTGGTCGACAATCTGGTGCGCAGCTATGGCGATCTCTACACCCTGACCGCCGAGCAGTTGATCGAGCTCGAGCGCATGGGGCAGCGTTCGTCGGAGAAGCTGATCGCTGCCATCGAGACGAGTAAGGAACGAGGCTTAGCACGACTACTGAACGCGCTGTCGATTCGCCACGTAGGGAATCGCGTGGCCAACGTGTTGGCCGAGAACTTCTCCTCGATCGATGAGTTGATGGGCGCCGAGGTCGAGGAACTCTCCGACGTGAACGAGATCGGCCCGATCATCGCCCAGAGCGTCTACGACTTTCTGCACGGCGACTTCGGGCGTCAGACCATCGACGAGCTACGCCGCGCCGGCGTATCGCTACGTTCGACGCAGACGGCCGCCCAGACGGCGACGGGCCCCCTGGCGGGCAAGACCTTCGTCGTTACCGGCACCCTCACGAAATACGGCCGCGAGGAGATCGAAGAGTTGATCACCAGCCTCGGCGGCCGGGCCGCCTCGAGCGTCTCGAAGAAAACCGACTACGTGGTCGCGGGCGAAAAAGCCGGCAGCAAGCTCGACAAGGCAAAAAAACTGGGCGTGCCGATCCTGACGGAAGCGGAGTTCGAGCAGCTCATCCAATGACGTGCCACGGCAGGCGCGATCCTGCGTTTAGCCGTCGCCCGCTCTCCCCTGCCCTGCTCCGGCGACACGACTACTTGGCCGGGACGCCGAGATCCTTCAACTTGGCGGCGACGTCGGCACCGTGCGATTCGGTCTTCACGTCCTTGTCGATGTACAGGATCTTGCCATCCTCGCCGATATAAAAAGTCCAGCGAAACGGCACCTTGCGTTCCTCGTTCACCACGCCGTAGGCCGTGGCCACGCTGCTGTCGTGATCACTGAGAATCGGATAGTCGACCGACAGTTCCTCGGCGAACTTCTGATTCAACTCGGCCGTGTCACAGCTCGCGGTGAAATAGGCCACGTCGAACTTGCGCATGGCGTCTCCCTGCTCCTTGAACGCCTTGCACTCCTTGGTGCAGCCGGGCGTGAAGGCCTTCGGAAACCAGGCCAGCACCACGGTCTGCTTGCCGGCGAAATCCTTCAGGTTGTAGGTCTTGCCGTCGGAGCCGGCAAGCGTGAAGTCGGGCGCCTTGTCCCCCGCCTTCAACTCGGCGGCGTGCAGTTCGACGTCGAGGCAGGCACACACGAGGGCAGCCAAGGCAAGCGAAGCAGTGAGGCGTCGCATGGGGATGATCCTTATCCGAGAGTGGGCGTGTCAGGCAGGCAGATAGTGGGCAGGTCGGCGTCGCCATCCTCCATCGAGGCATCCTTGGCTACGTCGACTCCCGCTCACCCTACCGCGACCGCCGGGCTCCGTCCAGTGCGTTGGCTGGGGCGGTTCAGGGCGTGCCGCTGCTAGCACGCGGCACACCTGGCGCGTTCGTCCGACTCATCTGGGGCAGAACCGCACTCAGAACAATCATGAGCAACACCACGGCGAGCATGAATCCGATGAAGAACAGCGCGAACGAAACGCTCCGCCGGCAAGGTCGGCAATAGTTCACCTGGCGTCCGTTGGTCAACAACGTGCTCAGCAACATCGGCGGCCACAACCAACGTAGGAGCAGGCTGGGGGGCGCCAACTCCGGCAACGGGTACTCGCGCCGACAACGCCCGCATGGCGCGGTCGCGATGACCTTGGGCAACAAATCGAACCGCCGCGCAACGTAATCGCGGAACCGCTGCCAGTCGGCTTCATTGCGAAAAATGCTCCGCGAATAGATATGAAATAGCGAACGTCGAGCTTGCAGCGGATCGGGCCGCCGCAATACCAGCGCCGCGTGGCCTAACCGTGCCTCGACAAAATCGTGCCAGCGAACGTTGCCGTCGAGGTCGTTCTCGCCCGTAGGAGGCCGTGGCTCCACAATCGTCTGCAACCCGTCGGAAGTGATGAACCCCCGTACCCTGCGGCCGGATTGACTTTGTAAAGCGTAAAACTTTCGTAACCGCATGCGAGTCCAAGGGCCATTGATAAACTGAATGGCCCACAGCATTCCGCAGACGACCAGCAAAATACCGATAGGAAGACTCGGTGCGGCGACAATGCGCACGAGCGCCCAAACGCTCAGCACCAGCAGAATGACGTAGAACAGGACACGCTTGCCCGGGTGCCAAATCGCCCGAGTCATGAGGCTGGCCGCCTCGATCAGTTCTGCCAGGCTCTCTCGCCCTTCGAATTCGATGGGGGGCTCGAGTGGAATCTCGCATTGAGCGCTCAGCGTGGACGTCGTTGCCTGCGTCTGCGGCGCGGCGAAGGGATTCAAGCGTTCGTCGGTGGACATCGCTGCTGCCCCGATTTTTTTGCGACGACTCTTTTCTGGCTTCACGCAAAGGGAAACTTCTCATCCAGCTTCGTCTGGGACAGTTCAACCAGAAACGGTACGAAGCGCTCCGCCAGCACGTCCATCAACTGCCGCCCCTTTTCGGCCGTGGCCGGGTGGGGATTGCCCGCGCCGCTGTTCGTCGTCAGCAGGTGCCAGGGGCGCGTGATCGAGACCCAACCACGGTTCACCGCCTCGAATCGCGTTGCGGCCGTGGCGCCGTCGTCGGCCATCAGGCTGCCGTCGTCACGTCGTGCCACGAACTGCGGGAAGTAGGCCAGCCCTAGTGCGGTTTCCAATTCTCCCGCGTGATCCCCCGGGTCGGCGAAGATCTCGCGCTCCACGTCGCGCACGGCACGGAACCAGTCGATCAAGAACAAATGTGCCTCGGTCTGGCCATACAGCTCGCGCAGTAGCGGCTTGAAGTCGTTACCGCCGTGGCTGTTCAAGAGCACGATCTTGCGGATCCCGCTCGTGACAAGCGATTCGACGAGATCGGTAATCACGCGGCCCAACGTCGAGGGGTTGACGTTGAGCGACAGCGGAAAGGCGCGCTGGTTCGTCTCCGTGCCGTAGGGAATGGTCGGCAGCAGCACGACCTTGGCCCCGCGGTCATGGGCATCGCCACAAATTCGCTCGCCGATGGCGTCCCCCTCGAAGGTGTCGGTGCCATAGGGCAGGTGCAGATTGTGGGGCTCGGTCGCCCCCAGCGGCAGCACCGCCACCTCGAACTGGTGCGCGCGGACGTAATCGTAGTTCGTCTCGGCCAGCTTCCACGGACGCACGATGCGGGACCTTTCCGTCTCGGGAATCAACCCACTTTCGAAGCCACCAGGTGGCAATGCCTCGGACCACTCGCTGGCTGCAAAGTTTATCGAAACGGAAGGACCAACTCCAAGTCGAAACGCTTGGAACGCATCGGGTTGAGAAAACCGGCCGATTCCCCTGATTTCCTCGAAAGACGACTCGACTTCGACCGACGATTGGTTATGATTGAGGTACAGACGCCACACGGCCATGGCCGCGGTGGTGCATCAAAACATGACGCGGGGTGGAGCAGCCCGGTAGCTCGCGAGGCTCATAACCTCGAGGTCGCAGGTTCGAATCCTGTCCCCGCCACTAAACCCCTGAGTCGACTCGCTCGGCTCAGGGGTTTTTCTTTTTCTACAGCTTCCGAGCCTTTTTGCGGTATAGAACTGGCCGGAAGGATCGAACGATGGATGCGGCAAAGCGTAAGACGCTGGAGGCGGCGGGCTGGAAATTAGGCGACGCGGCCGACTTCCTGGAGATGAGCGCCGAAGAACGCCAACTGCTGGACGCCCGCGTGAAGCTCGCCATGGCGATCCGGCAACATCAGGGAACTAGACCCGCTGCGCCAGTTCCTGCCCTACCATCTCGAAATGGTCGTGATAGTAGGCGATCGCCTCGGTGGGATTCAGATTGAAGACCACCCGGCCATCCGTCTGCCACCCGGCGCGCTGGTGGCGAAAGACCGCCGTCGCCGCTCGAAGATTGCCCACCGCCTCGACGTGCTCCATGCCTCCCCCTTCGATGGCCTCGAAGGCGATCGTCACGCCGACGAAGGCCGACAACTCCCCCGTGCGGCGGTCGCGGGCATAGGCCACGTCATTCTCGAATTCGCAATCGATCCAGCGCAGACCACGCGGCCGGCCACTCGAGCTGGCCAGATCGACAAAGCGGGCCTCGATCCGTTCGCGCTGTTGGTGGAAATCACGGCGCGCGCGGACAAAACGGGCTTCTTCCATCGCGGCACGGAACGGACGCCAGGCGAGCGCGATGGCAACCAAGGCACCGGCGACAGCTCCGACGACAATCCATGCCACAGGAGTCACGTGTCGATCTCCAGATGAGAGAACACCGAGAAGAAGCAGGGCCGTGGACTGTCGCACGTCACCCGCGCGCCACGGCACATCAGATCCGATTCTAGTCCCGCCGACTAGCGTGTGGCAAGCGCGCGGAATCCGGGTTAAATTCCGACCCTGCTTGCCCTCCCCGCTGGCCGCCGCATCGGCGTCCTGGCTCCCTATCCCCAGGTGAAAACGCATGGCGATTCTCGGTGCTCACATGTCGATCAGTGGCGGTTATTACCGAGCCGTCGAGGCCGCCCAACGCACCGGCTGCGACTGCGTGCAGATCTTCACCAAGAACAACAATCAATGGCGGGCCAAGGAGCTCTCCGATCAGGACATCGAGCTGTTTCAAAATGCCCTGCGCGAGTTGAAGATCGCGCACCCCATCGCCCACGACTCGTACCTCATCAACCTGGCCGCCCCCGACGACGAGCTGTGGCAAAAGTCGATCGATGCCTTCGTCGTCGAGCTGTGGCGGGCCGACCGATTGGGCATCCCTTACGTGGTGACCCATCCGGGCGCCTTCACTACCAGCTCCGAGCAGGCCGGCCTGACTCGAGTCGCCCAAGCACTCGACGAGGTCCACAAGCAGACCCGGGGCATCAAGTCGCAATGCCTGCTCGAAACGACGGCCGGCCAAGGGAGCACGCTCGGTTGGAAGTTCGAACAACTGGCCAGCATCATCGACCAGGTGCGCGATCCCGATCGTCTGGGCGTCTGCGTCGACACGTGCCATATCTTCGCCGCCGGCTATGCCTTCGGCACGAAGAGCGAATACGCGCAGACGATGAAGAACCTCGACCAGACCGTCGGCATCGACCGGGTCAAGGCGTTTCACCTGAACGACAGCAAGAAGGGACGGGGCTCGCGCGTCGACCGGCACGAGCACATCGGCGAAGGCTGCCTGGGGCTCGAACCGTTTCGCCTGTTGATGAACGACCGCCGCTTCCGCAAGGTCCCCATGTACCTGGAGACCCCCAAGGGCATGCGCGACGGTGTGGATCTCGACACGATCAATCTTGCCACGCTGCGCGGACTGATTGCCGGCTGACGGCGCTTATTCGAAATCATCCTCGAATTCGGCGTCTTCGTCGTCCTCGTCGATATTGTCGTCGCCGTCGATATTCGCCTCGTCGTCGCCGAGCAGGTCGTCGTCGAAGCCTTCGTCGAGCTCCTCCTCGAAATCGTCGTCGAAGTCATCGTCGAAATCGTCGTCGTCGACGTCATCGGCCTCTTCGTCCCCCGAGGAGGACACCGGAGGGACTTCAGGAACGGCCCGCTCCTCGAACACTTCGATTTCGTGCGGCGGCTGGCGTTCGTCGAGTTCCGCCCAGACGGACCGTGACATGGATCAACTCCTGGTCTGCTAATCGAACCCTGCAAGCCGAACATCACGGCTCACAGCGTCTCTCGCGATTGAGGACTTCGGCCGCGTCAATAAAAACGCTGGCCGTGGAGTCTTACTAGAACAGGCCGGGCCGTTTGTCAACCAACGAGCCTCGCCCCACCCTGCCCGCGCCCCACACGGGTGGGGTGGCCGTCGAGACCCGTCCGCGTAGCCACCGAAAGGAGTGCCGCCGACAGTCCTTACGCCGCGCGGCGCACGGGCACCAGCGCCGGCTTCGTGTCGAGCACCTGCTTCAACACCAGCCGCACCACGGCGTCTGTCGTCTCACTGGTCAGCAGCGAGGGATCGGGCTGCCAGACGTGCTCGTCGCGCCCCCCCAACTCGCGACGCACCGCGGCCTGGACGACCGATGCGGCTCGTGCCCGGACATACCCACGGGCCTCGGCCAGGCTCATCGACGGAGCACGACGGCTGACTCGCCCCCAAACTCCCGAGACACACTCGCGAGCAAGCTGATCGGCCAAGGTCCGAATTCGCTCGGCATGTCGGCGGCCAAACAGCCAGTTCCAGAATTGCATGGTGGTCTCCGTCGGGGCGAAATCGAGGCGGGGGTGGGGGCGTGAGGTAGGGGGGCCTAACGCGAGCCAAACGGGCATCAAGGCTCGAGCCCGTGGACCTTGCCTAGCCGTCAAGGTCGCGCAAAGTGTTCGTCGCAAGGCCTGTTACAGGAATCGAGCCGGGGATACAGAATCTTCAGCCCCTGGCGCCTTGCGCCATAAAGCCTCGCGCGCGGCGGCCGCCGTTCTGGCGCAGTTTGCCTGACCGCCAAGGGTGCGGCATACTTTTCGTGCGCGAGCGCTATCGAACCCCTTTCAAGCAGATTCACCCTAACCGGCAAACTCCATGCGCATCGGCATCGCGACAGATCACGGTGGCTTCGAGCTGAAACAACTCCTGGCCGAACGGCTCGATGCCGCGGGGCACGCGGTGGTCGATTTCGGCGCCCTGCAACTCACTTCGACCGACGATTATCCCGACTACGTCATCCCGCTGGCCGAAGCCGTCGCTCGCGGCGAGGTGGAACGGGGCATCGCCGTCTGCGGCAGTGGCGTGGGGGCCTGCGTCGCCGCCAACAAGGTCTTCGGCGCTCGGGCGGCCCTCATCCAAGACACCTTCTCCGCACGACAGGGGGTCGAGGATGACGACATGAACATCATCTGCCTGGGGGGGCGCGTGACGGGCCCCTCGCTCGCGGGCGAAATCATCGATGCCTTTCTCGCCGCTCGCTTCAGCGGCGCCGAACGGCACCGACGACGGCTCGAAAAGGTGCTTGCGCAAGAGATCGCGGCTCGAGATACCGGTTCGCCATAAAGGCCTGCGGAAGTAGTTCTCACGCGGAGAGAGGATTCGTAGCCGGTGATACATCGTCAGCATTCTGCCTGACATAAATTTGAAACACGGTTAGATAACTTCCGCCTGCAATCAATCTCTCTCTGCGGCTCCGCGCCTGCGCAAGAAAAAAAAGAAAGCCCCACGATGCCCGCTCCTCGCATTCGCACGCTCTTTACCGATATTGGCGGCGTGATGCTTACCAATGGCTGGGATCGGAAGGCCCGCGCCCACGCCGCCGACCAGTTCGGCCTCAACCACGAGGAGTTGCACGAGCGGCATCACCTCACCTTCGACACCTACGAAGAAGGCAAGCTCACGCTCGACGAGTACCTGACGCGGATCGTCTTCTACGAGCCGCGTGCCTTCGCGCGGCAGGACTTCGTCGACTTCATGTTCGAGCAATCGCAGGCCTTGCCCGACATGCTCGAGTATTTGCCAAAACTAAAGGCGAAACATGGCCTCACCGTCATCGCCGTGAGCAACGAGGGACGCGAGCTGAACGCGCATCGCATTCGCAAGTTCGGGCTGCGCGACTTTATCGACGCCTTCGTCTCGTCGTGCTATGTCCACTTCCGCAAACCGGATGCCGACATGTATCGCATCGCGCTCGATATTTCGCAGGCCGCGCCGGAAGAAGTAGCCTATCTCGAAGATCGCCCCATGTTCGTCGACATCGCCAACGAACTGGGCATCCACGGCATCCTGCACACCGACTACGCGTCGACGCGGACCCAACTCGATGCGCTGGGACTCGGGCTGTAGAGTAAATCGCCGCGCGAGCGCGAAAGCATGCACAGGCCGACAACCGACGCCCCTTGCTCACCCCGAAAGCCGGCAGGCCCCCGGCCCTACTCGCCGCCGTCGATGATCGCCTGCTGCGGCTCGCCCCCCGATTGCGGTTCCATGGCGCCGTCGTCCATCATCTGGAAGACGAAGAGCGATACGACGGCGATGAGGGCCACGATCACGAAGAAAACGCGATACTTGCGCATAACCGGAATAGCCTGCTCGAATGATGGAACTCGTTTCCCTGCCGGCGACTGACGCCACGTGGCAAGGATAGCACGTGGCCGGACCCGCGAAACCATCCCGAACGACCTGCTGGCCCCTCTGAACCGACCTGTCCGGCAACGGTCGCTGCGGTTAGAATCGGTCAAGATGGGTAGTTTCTGCCCCTCGCCGGTCTTCTGCTCCCTTGCCACAACCTGCTGTCGACGAACATGTTGCGCTATTGGACCGCCGGAGAATCGCACGGCAAGTGCCTGGTGGCACTGGTGGATGGATTCCCCGCCGGAGTCACGCTCGAGACAGACTCGATCGATTTCGAGCTCCAGCGGCGCCAGGGGGGCTATGGCCGCGGCGGGCGTCAGCGGATCGAAACCGATCGCGTCGAGATCCTGACCGGCATCTGGCGCAACCAGACCCTGGGCAGCCCCATCGCGCTCTCGGTGGTGAACAAGGACTACAAGCTCGAGCGACTCGACGATCTCGAACGCCCCCGGCCCGGCCACGGCGATTTGACCGGCGCGGTGAAGTATCTCGGTTCGATCCGCGGCGTGCTCGAACGGGCCAGCGCCCGTGAGACGACCGTTCGCGTGGCGGCCGGCGCCCTGGCCAAGCAATTGCTCCGCGAGTTCGGCATTACAGCCTTTGGTTATGTCGTCGAATTGGGGGGCATCGCGGCCGAGCCCTTGCCCGGCTCGCTCGAAGAACAGCGTGCGCGGCGTGATGCCAGCGAGCTCTACATTCTGAATCCCGAGCGCGAAGACGAGATCAAGCACGCCATCGATGTGTGCGGGAAAGAAGGCGATACGCTCGGCGGCATCGTCGAGGTGCGCGTCGAAGGTCTCCCCTTCGGCCTCGGCACGCACGCCCAGTGGGATCGCAAGCTCGATGGCCGCCTGGCGCAGGCCGTGATGGCGGTGCAGGCGATCAAGGGAGTCGAGATCGGTCTGGGCTTTGAAGCGGCGCGACGCCGCGGCTCCCAGGTACACGACCCCATCCAGTACGACGAGTCGCAACGCGACACCCCTTCGCTCGGCTACACGCGCCCCACGAACAATGCCGGCGGGCTCGAGGCGGGCATGACCAACGGTCAACCCTTGGTGATTCGCGCCGCCAAGAAGCCCATCAGCACGCTCCGCAAGCCGCTCGAGTCGATCAATCTGCAATCGAAGCAACCCGATCCCGCCGCGTACGAGCGGAGCGACGTCTGCGCCGTCTCGGCAGCCAGCGTCATCGTCGAGAACGTGGTGGCGTTCGAGGTTGCCGCGGCGCTGATCGAAAAGTTCGGCGGCGACAGCTTGATCGAAATGAAAGCACGCTGGGATCAATTCATGCAGCTCGCCCGCGAGCGATAAAAAGTAGGTCAGGTACCCCGTACCTGACAATCAATCGAGTTAGCCATCAATCAAGTTAGCCATGTCGAACAGTGTCAGGTACGGAGTACCTGACCTACATGAGGCAAGGATGTTCTCACTTCACGAAGCAACGCGGCGCGGTCTGTTTCGTCTCGCGTTCGTGCTGTTGGCGGTGATCCCCACGGCGGGTCTCGCCAGTTGGACCGCTGTGCGGCACATGCCCGGTTATGTCGACGCCTTCGAGGCCACTATTGCCGAGCGCACGGGGCTCGACACCAGCCTCAAGGCGATCGACCACCTGCGTCCCGGCGAGATGCGGCTCGTGCAACTCGAGCTGCGCGATCCCGAGACCGGCCTGCTCATCGCCCGCGCCGAACGTGTCACCCTGACCCAGACCGCGGACCTGATCGCGCTGGACCTGGAAGATGCCAAGCTCGAGTCCGGCGGCCTGGCCAACGCCTGGCACGCGCTCGATCGGCGACTGCGACGGCAAGGGGGCAATCTGCCGCATGGGCAATTGCGCATCACGGCCTCGTCGCTGACGACCCATGCCGCCGAGCAACCCCTCGTGTTGCACGCCGTCGAGGCCCATCTCGATTCGAGTGCCGTCGAGACGAAGCTCGAGCTCACCTTCTCGACCAACGACGCCAACGACGCCGACAAGGTCACGCTGCACGTCGACCGCGACCGCCGCACCAATCCCCCCACGTTTCGCTTCGAGTTGATCGCCGAAGAGGATCCCCTCCCCTGTGCCCTGGCCGAGCCCCTCTGGAGCGCCGCTCCCTGGTTTGGACCGCAGGCCGAGTTCCGCGGTCGCGTAAAGTCGGTCGAAGGAACCAACGCCGACTGGATTACGACGATCCGGGGCCGCTTCAGCAAAGTCGACGTGCGCAATGCCATCGAGGCGCACTTTCCCCACTCGATGCGCGGCAGCGCCGAGGTCCTGCTCGAAGAGGCGTCGCTCGAGAACGAACGGCTCGTCGCCGCGCGCGGCACGATCACCGCGGGACCAGGACACATCGCACTCAGCCTGATCGACAGTTCGTGGCGCTCGCTGCGGTTGCTCTTCGGTGGACAAACGACGGAAGAGGGCAAGATCATCGGCCTTCCCGAGCTGATTCACTACGATTCGCTGGCCTGCCATTTCGACGTCGATGGCACGGGAATTCACCTGACCCCGCTCCCGAACGCCCCGCTGCTCAAAGACAAAGAGGGCCGCGACGCTGGCTATCCTCTGCTGACCGATGGCCCCTTGCCCTTGCTGGCCATTCCCATCCAGTACCAGCGCCAACCGGTCACCGTGCTCGTCAAGGCGCTCGTCCCGCCGACGGCCGACAAGCTGCCCGCCGACGATCGCGCCGCCTGGCTCTTACGCGCGCTTCCGGCCCCGCAACAAGCGCGCAGGCCACCAGGCTGACGCCTCAGTCACACTCCCATTCGGCGCGGGTATAGCTCGTCAACTTACCGGCCGTGATCTGCAAGACACAATCCGCCAGCGCCGTCGTCTCCTCACGGCTGTGCGTGACGTGGAGCGCGGTCACCCCCGTCTGACGCTGCACCGATTTCAACAGGTGGTGCATTTCCTCGCGCGTCTGTTCGTCGAGGGCACTCAGCGGCTCGTCAAGACAGAGGATGCCCGGCCGGAAGGCCAGTGCCCGCCCTAGTGCCACGCGTTGGCGTTCTCCGCCGCTCAACCCTGGCGGAAATCGAGCCAACAGGTGCGAGATTCCCAACGTGCTTGCGAGTTCGGCGACTCGTGCGTCGATCTCGGCACGCCGCCAACGCCGCACGACGAGCGAAAAGGCCAAATGATCTCCCACGGTCATCGTGTCGAAGAGCGCACCATCTTGTGGCACATAGCCGATGCCGCGTTCGGCCGGCTTGCGGTGCGTGACATCCTCGCCCAGCAGCAGGATCCTGCCCGCAGCAATGGGCCTCAATCCACAAAGGGCTTCGACGAGCGTGGTCTTGCCGCTGCCGGTGCGCCCCATGCAGACGGCGTACTCCCCCTGCGGTACGGCGAAGTCGAGCTCGCGCAGTTCGAACTCGCCGACTCGAAGGTGTAGTTTTTCGACGACGATCATCGCGTGGTGTGTCGAGCGGTTGGTGGAATGTTGAACGCGCGCGGTCGCGCCACGCAGGGGAACTTTAAATGCCGATCCGCCGCAGCCCGAAAATCCGCGCCACGATCAAAACGATGACCGCGGCCAGCACCATGATCAACGAGGCCGCGACGGCCCCTTCGATATTGCCGGTGGTCAGTTCGAGGAACACGGTGGTCGGCAGCACTTCGGTTTTCATCCGCGTGGCGCCGGCGAAGACCAGGATCGGGCCGAACTCCCCCAGCGAACGTGCCCAGGCCAGCGTGCCGGCGGCCAGCAGTCCCCGTCGTGCCTGCGGAAAGACGACCCGCCAGAAGGCCTGGCTACGATTACAACCCAGTGTCAGCGCCACTTGCTCGCAACGCGGATGGATCTGATCGAACGTGACCCGCATCGTCCGCACGGCAAAGGCACAAGCCACCATGAACTGCGCGAGAATCACGCTCGGGATTTCATACGTCACCCCGATCTCGACTCGGCGGCCGGTAAACCACTGGCTGAGCGTGCCGGTCACGGCGCGCGAGAGATCTTCGAGCACGTCTCCCAACGGCGTCTGAAACAGGATCAACAGGCACAGCCCGATCACCAGGGGCGGAAGCACGATTGGAATGTCGAGCACCGCATCGATCAGGCTGCGTCCCACGAAGGGGTGGCGCGACATGAAGTAGCCAATGGGCACCGCCACCCAGAGCGAAAGCAACGTCGTGACGGCGCACGAAATCAGGCTCAAGCGAATCGAATAGCGCACCTCGGGACTCTGGAGCGCGGAAAGAATCGCGTTCGGCGTCGTATAGGTCGCTTCGGCGACCACCATCGCCACGATCAACGCCACATAGGCGCCGCCGATCGCGCCGAACGCCAGGTAAAACGGCAAGTCCGAGCCTGCGCGATGCACGGCTCGGGCGTCTCGCGAATGGGCCGACTCGTTCACGGTGCCACGGCCCCTGCTGGTGTGCCCGCTTCAACGGGCCCATAGCCGCGAGAGAGGAACTCCCTGCCACCCAGGGCCGAGTCCTGCATGTAACGCGCAAAACGCAAGGCGGCCTCGGGACGTTCGCTAAAGCTCAGTACCCCCGCGGTCACGTCTTGCGGATGCTGCTGCCAGTCGTGTACCTCGACCGCGTCGAGCTTGTCGGAGAACTGTCGCACGTTCGCATCCCAGACGATCGCCGCATCGACGGCCCCCAGCATCACATCGTTCGCCACGTCCGACACCGTCGGCTTGAAGACCTTGGCGTGCGCGGCAACCGCGTCCCACTCCCCCGACGCCTCGAGCAACTTCTTCGTCAATTGACCGATCGAGGCCGCATCGGGATTGGCCAACGCCAGACGCACCTCGTCGCGCGTCAGGTCTGCGATCGAAGCGATCTGTTTCGGGTTCCCCTTGGCCACCGCGATGACGGGGGTTTGTCGCGCCAGGGGTAGTGTCTCGCCGACAAGTTGCCGCTCGCGCGCCAGATCCGTGTAGCTGCTGTCGGCGGCGATGAAGAGGTCGCCGCGTCGCGCCACCTGCAAATTGCTGAGCAAGGTGCCAGAACCGCCGAACTGCAATTGCACGGGCACGCCAAAGGGCTCTTCTTCGAACGCCTTGGCGATCGCCTCGACAGGAGCTTTCACCCCCGCGGCGCAGTAGACCATCAGGGGTGTGGCGTCCTGTGGGCTGACCGCATCGAGCGCCGGAGATTCCCGATCGTTCGCGCCGGACTCCCGCGCGGACTTCTCGCGAGTTTCCTGAGCCGTGCCCTTCGCACCTGGCGCGGTCGTCGCGCCTCGGAAGAGGAGATACCCCAACAGGGCAAGGGCGACGAGAGAACCGACCACCAGCAGCAGGCCCTGATTCGTCTGCCGCGACGACTGCCATTCGGGAGAGGATTGGCCCATGAGTCGATTATCCGCGGCGGCGGCGTTTGATGAGCAAGCCCACCACGGTCAACCCGGCCGCCGCCGTGCCTGCGGTGGCGATGGAATTGCCCAGGGCACGCCACCCTCCCGCGGGCCGGGCTGAGTCCGCACAGCACATGATGCAGTCCGGTTCGCCCGCGAGCGTCGAGCTCCCCAATCCGCCGTCCAAACTGAATTCGAGCGTTGAACCTGCCGTCCGCGGGGCGCTTGGAGCCCCCTGCGACATCGCCGGAGCGATATGCAGCCAGGCGAGACAAACGCCCGCGATGGTCAGCCTGCCAGCGAACCCAGGTCGTAGATTCATGTCCCTCTCTCCATCGCGGGAAAAGGTCCGTGGCGCGACCGCCACGGAAGTCCTTCGGAGCAGCATAGCGTGGAAAAACGGAGCCTTCCACGATTCTATCTGATCGACACGATCCTGTCGCACGGCTGGCGGCGCGTAAAACCGGGCGGGGACGGGACGAACCTAACCCAATACCCAGCCCCTTGTTGGCTCCTCTCGAGGGGACTATGATCGTGGATTCACTTTTTCTGCCCCCTGGTCAGTCAGTTAGATCGTCGGAGTTGCGGCATGCGGCACTTGCTCTCGGCGCTCGTACAAAACGTGCCCGGAGTCCTCGCGCACATCTCCGGCATGCTCGCCTCGCGCGGCTATAACATCGATAGCCTCGCGGTGGGCGAGACCGAGAACCCGGATATCTCGCGGATGACCTTCGTGCTGGTCGGAGACGACAGCACGCTCGAGCAGGTCCGCAAGCAACTCGAAAAGATCGTCACGGTCGTCGAGGTAGACGACATCAGCTCGCAGGATTTCGTCGAGCGCGATCTGATGCTGATCCGCATCAAGGCCCCACCGGGGGGCAAGCGGACCGAAGTCCGCGAGCTGACGGAGATCTTCCGCGGCCGCATCGTCGATGTCGGTCCGCAGGACGTGATGATCGAGATCTCCGGCCAGGAACGCAAAATCGTGGCCTTCATCGAACTGATGCGCCCCTACGGAATCATCGAGCTCGTGCGGACCGGTCGCATCGCCATGGTGCGCTGCACGAGTCGCGATCGCGAGAACGCCGGCGCGGCCGATCGCAAAGACTAAACGTTCACCCTGCCACGGCGGCGCGCCACAGCGCCAGGAGTCCTTCATGCCAGCCAAGATTTACTACGACAACGACGCGGACCTCTCGGTCCTCAAGGGCAAGACGATCGCCATTCTTGGCTACGGCTCCCAAGGGCACGCCCACGCGCAGAACCTCCGCGACAGCGGCTGCGAGGTCATCATCGGCCAGCGACCGGGTAGCAAGAACTACGACCTGGCCGTCAGCCACGGCTTCAAGCCCATGGCAGCCGACGAGGCCACGAAGCGGGCCGATATCGTCAATATCCTACTCCCCGACGAGGTGCAGGCTGACATCTACCGCCTGCAGATTCGCGAGAATCTCAAGCCGGGCAATATCCTCATGTGCTCGCACGGCTTCAACATCCACTTCGGCCAGATCGAGCCCCCCCCCGGCGTCGACGCCCTGCTCGTCGCCCCGAAGGGCCCCGGCCATCTCGTCCGCAGCGAGTTCGTCCACGGCGGCGGCGTCCCCTGCTTGATCGCCGTGTCGCAGGGCGCCAGCGATGCCACCTTCCAGGCTGGTCTCGCCTATGCCAAGGGGGTCGGCGGCACCCGGGCAGGCGTCATCCAAACCACCTTCGAGGAAGAGACCGAGACGGATCTCTTCGGCGAGCAGACCGTCCTCTGCGGCGGCGCGAGCGCCCTGGTGAAGGCGGCCTACGAGACCCTCGTCGAGGCCGGCTATCAGCCCGAGATGGCCTACTTCGAGTGCATGCACGAGTTGAAGCTCATCGTCGACCTGTTCTATCAGGGCGGTCTGAGCTACATGCGTTACAGCATCTCGAACACGGCCGAGTACGGCGATTACACGCGTGGTCCGCGTCTCGTCACCGCCGAGACCAAGGCCGAGATGAAGCGCATTCTCGAAGAAATCCAGTCGGGCAAGTTCGCCCGCGAGTGGATCCTCGAAAACAAGGCCGGCGCCCCCGCCTTCAAGGCCACCCGTCGCCGCGAACGCAAGCATCCGATCGAAGAGGTCGGCCGCCGGCTCCGCAGCCTCATGTCATGGATCAACGCCAAGGAAGTCGAGTAGGCAATCGCACGAGCAGCCGCTCGACCCGCTCCAGTCCGAAGCACACGAATCCCAAGGCTTCGCCGGCGAACCGGCGAAGCCTTGTTTCGTTTGACGGTCTTCTTTGACGCGGCTCATTGCGACCGAGAGAAAGGACCGGGACGGCAGACAACTCCCCGCTCCGAGACTCAAAACACACCCGGCAAGAAAAAAGGCCGCATCCTTGCGGCCTGTTCTCGCACGGCGGCGCCGTGCCCGAGCGTGATGAGCAGCGCGTGCGCTACTTCGACGACACCTTCGTGCCGTCCGTCAGGCGGAAGTTCGACATCTCGATCTTCAGCACTTCGCGTTTGTCCTTGCCGGCCGAGACCAGGACGAACAACGCCGGCAGGTCGTACTTCCCGACGCGCTCCCACTTGTGGTAGTAGGTCATCGACGAGGCGAGATCGCCCGACTTGGCGTCCCAGAAGCTGACGTTGAAGACCTTGGGCAGGTACTTGCCTTCGGCGTTGTGCTCGACGTCGAGCATCGAGATGGTGAACTTCTGGTTGCCCATCTCGCGGTTCACTTCCGTAACGACGTCGTCCTGGATGCGGTAGATGCTCCCCATCGACTCTTCGGCCAGCTTGAGCTTGCGCCCCAGCACGTGCAGGCCACTCTCTTCCTGGTAGTCGGCCTCGTCGCCAATCGATGAGTCGGGCAGACGATGCGCGATCATCGAGCTGAGTTGCTGGCGCAACAGCGGCGTCAGATTCTTCTCGATGCCGACGAACTTCGACTTGCCGTTCTCGTCGATCTCGATCGTGCCGGTCTCGAGTTGGTTGTCGATGTGTACCTTCACGTCAGCCGTGAAGCCGTGGAAATCTTGCCACAGGGCGCGATCCGCACGGGCGCGGGCCAGTAGCTCGGAGGCCGTGATGTCCTTTTCCTCGGGCTTGGCTTCCGTGGCGGCGGCCAACTCGCTCGTCGTCGAAGCGGTCGACGCCGTCGTCGTATCGGCCACGTGGAAGGTCACCGTCGCAAAGCTCCAATTGCCGTTGTAGGCCTTGCCGTCAAGTTCCCCCTGGGCGCTCTCGTCGACGTGCTTGGCAAGCAGGTGGTACTCCCCCGCCGCGGCACGCTTGATCTTGGCCAGGCCCTGCTCGTCGGTCGTGAGCTTCTGTTCATCGCCGCTCGGACTCCAGAGGGTCAGTTCGACGCCGGCCGCCGGCGCTTCCTTCCACAGGGCCTGCAACGTGATACCGCCGTCGGCCAACCGGGGAACGACATCGAACGCGAGACGCGACGACGGCTGAGCCAACTCCTTGGCCTGCGTCCAATCGCCCGACAGGTGCTTGGCATAGTAGTCGAGCAACAGCGGCTTGCCCGTCTTGGCGAACACACCGTAGCGGCAGAAGACCTCGACGGCATAGGCGCCCGACTGCGGAACGCTGGCGTCGAGCGTGGCGGTTTCGGCCGCCTGGTCGACGTTCTCATGGAGCTTGAGCTCCGAGACCGGCTGACCGGGCACGTGCAACCAGGCCTGGGTCGGCTTGAGGCGATCGATCAGATTCGCCGTGCCGGGCGAAGGATCCTCGGCGAACGAGATCTGCACGTTCGCGGAGCCCTCGGGCACATAGGCCCACACGAAGTGCGCCTGGGCAGGACGCAACGAGAACAGGGCCACGACGGCGCCCAGCACGAGGACCGACGTCGACAGAATAGGACGCATGTACGAACTCCTTAGAAAACGAGGGTTAGCGACCAACTGGATGCATGCCGCGACCTATTTGTCGCTAGTCAATTCAAAGTCGAAGACATTTGGGCCGTCGAGCGTAGTCTCGACGGCAAGAGTCGATGCTTTGTTGTAGCGCGGCGGAAGCGAAACGGGCTTGGGCGGCGGCCCCGTCTGTTTAATATCGCTGGGGGTCCCACCCGCTTCACTGTCGGGCCAAATCTGCACGCGGAGCTTACCAACAGCGGGGCCAAAATCATGGGGAATGTCGTACCTCCCCTGAACAATCTTGCCCCCTCCCTGCGGGCCCGAGACCCCCCGTTGAGGACGAAACAAGATCGACGCGTGATCTAAAGGCTTGCCATCGAGCGACACCGAGCCGCTGACACTAACTCGGGGAGGACCCGATGGACCACAACCGGCAATGCCGAACAACACGCTCAACAGACCGAGATAGCAAATCCAAGTTCGCACGGCGCGCCATGGCCGGACACCATCACCGCGTGACCTGGCGGAATTAGAAATCATCTTCGATGATCTCCTGTCCCGACCGCGTCGCCAACGCGTCGAGTGTATTCGCGTTGACTGAGTCCGCGATGAATCGGACCGACCCGTCGGCCATGGCAAAGTTGCAGCCCCCCCGATGGTCGCTGCGGAACGTGGCACGCTCGAAGTTCGTCGTGACCATCCAGTCCGCGTTGTAAATGCCGCAGGTACTGGCCCAACTGTAACCGGCATAACCGATCGACCAGAACGTGTGACCGCCACGCGGCTGGCCGTACTTCGGAATGCAATCGACGATCTGCAGGTTTCGCAAACCAAAGTCGAGCTCGCCGATGAGAAGCGTGTTCGAGAGTCCGTCCCGGATCTCATGGCCCCGCACGCTGATCTTACGCGACGGCGTGGGGTTCTGCTGCGTCAACGTGACCACGATAAAGGCCCCGTTGAACCCAGACTCGGCGCCCGACAGAAACGGATTCTCAGTCCCGACGTTGACGGCGTAGCTGCCAGGAGCACCACTCTCTTGACCGGCCGTACAGTCCGGATCGGGCACATCGCGCAGAATCGTCATCGAGGGACACAGATACGCCGGAACTCTCGTCGAAGTAATTCTTGCATTCTGGGCCTTCGCTTCGGGCGAAAGATTCCAGCCGAAATCGTAAGCGTCGGACAAGGTCGAGTTCTCGAGGAACGGCAGCAGATGAATAAACGGACTGTCGCTCCCGCCACGGCCACGCTCGTTCGCATACGGCAAGCGTCCGTAGGAGTCGTCATGCAAGTGCATCGCCAGCACAAGCTGGTGCAGGTTGTTCGCACATTGCGAACGTCGTCCCGCTTCGCGCGCTGCCTGTACCGCCGGCAGCAACAGCGCGATCAGAATACCGATGATTGCGATGACGACCAGCAGTTCAACTAGCGTAAATCCTGTCGCATGCAGGCCGCACGCCCCACGCACGCCAGGGCGCGCGCGACGTACCGCGAACGGACGATCCTTGCCGCAGTTCATGGCGATTCCTAGTTGGCGCTAAGCTGGCTCTGACGGCGACGTCGCACCCAACCGAAAGCGGCCACGCAGCCAAAGCCCGTCAGGCCCAGGGCCCACGTGGTCGGCTCCGGCACCTCGGCAAATTCGATTGTCACCTGGGGCGACAAAGCGAACAGAGAGGGATGATCGCTCGTGTAGAAGTTGGGATTCGTACCCCCCACCATTTCCGCCGCGGAATGCAGCGATGTGATCGCGAAGAACAGCCCGCCGTTCGCCAGACCATTCTGCAAATAGGCCAACACTTGCGGCGTCAGACCCAGATCAAACTCGAACGTCTCGCCGGCACTCGAGGACGTACCCGACAGCACGCTCTGGCCCGGCAAAATGCCCGACGTCGCCTGACCGATCGCCCAGGGATTGCTCTCGAAACCAAACTGCACGTTGTTCGATACGTCCCCTTCAGCGTTGGGAACACCGAATCCAAGCGGAAACACGCTGCGCGGGCTGCCGTAGATGTCTCCCTGTTCGAAGACCGGGGGGCCGGGCGAGACACCGCCAAAGCCCAGGCTCGTGTAGCCATTGCGCAAACCGACGCCATGCAGCTCGATCGGACGACCGGGATCGGAGTCGGCCTGTGGGGCGGGCGCGACGCCGTCCGGCGAGTAGGTCAGGTACGAGTCGTACGTCGGATCGTAAATGAATGTCCCGCTCGAGTGCGTCACGCGCACCTTGACCGAGGCAATGTTGTAACTCGACAGCGGCTGTCCCGTCGGCACGAACGATGAGGTGTCGAAACCGATGATCAACTGACCATCGCGATTGTCGAAATCGGGATACGAGCCGATCGCTCCGAACACCGGTGCGAGAAAACGCTCGCCGGGCGTTCCGTTGAAGGGATACATCCAGCGATCAAACAACGTCGAGTTCGATTCGTTGATCGTGATCGAATCGGCCGAAGCGCTACGTAGCGCCCCGAGAGCCACCACCAAAATCAGCACTGCAAGAGTAAACTTGCTCATCGCAAACTCCAAAACACCAGAGGGAAATCGAGCGTGTTTATCAGACGCGGGAGCGATCGGTTCCGCGGAACGCGATCGATGGAGCTTGGGGGCGCAACGCCCAAGCAGCGCGATTCCCTGGCTTGGAGGAGGGGCAAAAGAGGGCCCCAATCCCTGGCTCGGTAGAGGTGGGCATACACCGTCAACGGGGGTGATGCCTGGCGCGAACTAGCTAGCGAGAGACGCGAGATTCCAACGGTTCGACCACGGGTGTGGACAGCGGCACGGCGGCCAAAAAGGACGATCCGCTCGTGCTACGACCGTCGGGCAACGGGCGCCCGACGCTCATCCGTCATTAGCTGTCCAACTCCGGGTAACAGGTGGTGCGGCCCGCCAGGGGCAGGCCCGCACGACATTGCGTCGACTGCTTGCTGTTCGCCGAGCGAATCGGGCGGTACGAAAGCTTTTGAACGTCGTTCCGCCTGCTCAGAGAAATCGAGCCCCTTGTGACTCGATGGAAGGAATGATACCAGATATCAATAGTGCGTCAACGGTCTGGTCAGGAAAAAGTTTGCGTGTCGATTTTTTCACCATAAGTCGAGTCCGTGGCGACAGATCAGATTTTGGAGGGATTCTCGGGGGGCACGGTTGACAGCCGGACAAAAAAGCGATATTGAGACTCATTATCAGCGAAGCCATAAGCCGCCACGCACTAAATCCGCTCTATTTCGAACGGAACCAATCGATCGATGGCCATTCGACTGTCGCCCCGCCCCATGAACATTCGCTCCGACTCGCTCCCCGCTAATCCCGCCGACGATGCCGCAGCGAATTCTCCCCGCGTGCTCAACTCGCAAGACCTGCTCCAAGGCCATCGCGAAGTCCTCATCGAGCACGCCGGCGAACGCTATCGCCTCTTGCTCACCCGCAACGGCAAACTACTCCTGCAAAAGTAGGATCAACCGCAGCACGTCTGTCCCACGCCGGGCCACACCGGCGTGGGACAGACACTGTGTTCTCTCCCGGTCGCGCGGTCGCGCCACCGATCTGGATTGACGCGTTTCCCACGAATCGTCACGCTTATCCTTGAACGTGTGCGCGGAGGATGGATTTCCGCGCGAGATTCGCGCGGCGCGCACGCCCACAACTACCGCCTCGGCGAGAGACAAGGGGACCACGGATGGGTACCGCATCGTTCTTGTTTTGCGCGGCGCTGGTCGCACAATCCGCGCCGCCAGCCACCGGGCCCTTCGACAACGTGCCCCCCGCACGCCAGGCCGCCGAGGTTGCTCCGGCCGGTAATACTGCACCACCAGGCGCTGCGTCCGCGCCCGGCGACATCCCGGCCAGCGCCGCGCCACGCAGTGCTGCTCCGTCCACGACACCGCGCAGCGACCGCTACGATCGCTATCGCAGCGCGCCGCCGGTACTCGATAGCGAAACGCCCGCGTCCTCGACGCCCCCAACCAGAACCACTCCCCCGGCCAACGTCGCTCCTCCGGTCCGCAGCGCTCCGACCGGTACCTTGGCGCCCCCCCCGGTGATGCCGGCCGAATCGCGTCCGCCGGCTACGGTGGCTCCCGTGCCGACGGGACCTTCCAGCGCACCTCCAACGACGAATTCCACAGCGCCCACGGCGCGAACCTGGACGGCGCCGGCGCGTGACTCGAGCCCTTCGGCGATTCATGAGCACATGACCCCCTCCTCGATGCCAGGCGCCGTATCGCGAGGCTCGACCACCCCGCCGGCGACAACACCGCCAAGCGAAGCCGCGGCACTGTTGTCCGCGACCTTGATGCCGCCGGCCGAGGGCCAGCTCGTCGGGCAGCCGCTGTCGCTCGTCAATATGCTCACGCTCATCGCCGACCGCAGCCAGCAATTGCGCGCGACGCAGGCCTACTGGAAACTGTCGGCGGCGATCGCCGACTACCATCTCCGCCTGGCCGAGTATCGTCTGCTCGAAGAACTCTCCACCTCGGAAGCGCTCGCGCACGGAAGCGAGGGAGACACGCTGGCCATCCACGCGGCGCTCGCCCGAGCCAAGGCCGACGCCCACGCCGCCGAACTGGCGGCCATCGGGGCCCAGCACGAGTTGGCTGGCCTCGTGCCGATGGACACCCGGGCCGGACTCCCCTTGGCGACCGATCCGCCCCACGTAGGCACCTACCGCACGCAATTCGAGACGATTTTCGGGCAAGGCCCCGCGCCGGCGCAGGCCTATCTGACCGATCGTCTGCTGCCGATTCGTCTCGAAGAGATCCGCCAGCGTGCGGTGGCCGTACAGGCGGCCAACGATGCGTTGGACGCTGCCGTCGAGGCCTGGAGCCAGGCGGCTGCCAGCCCCCGGAGCGTCATCGACTCGCTCGCCTCGCTGCGTCAACAGCGCGCGGCGTTCCTCACGGCGGTCGAGCGATACAACCTCGAGATCGCCCATTACGCCCTGGGCATCGCCCCGCTCGGCACGGGCAGCCGCGAATTGACCTCGATGCTGATCAAGCTTGAAGACATCGCCGCCCACGAGCGACTTGTGCCGCAGGTGGATGCCGCCTTCACTGCGCCCGGACAATACTTGCCGCTGGAGCAGGGGGTCGTGCCTGCCGGGTTCGATCGGCCGGCGCGCAACGAACCGACCCTGGCCGATCCGCGCCGCGAAGGCATGAACGCCGCGACGGCGGGGGAACCGACCCTGGCCGAGCCCGCTCCCTTCCCGATCTCGAACGATCCGGCCGAGCAGCCTCGTCCGTTGACTCCCCCCGCACCGTCGGCCTCGACCGCAGCCCCGGTCGGCGCGATCGAGGGTCCCGAGTTCGACCTGGAGATCCCCCCGCTCGAGGTGCCCTCGGCAAATGAACCTGCCCCGGCAGGCGCCGGTGGCGCGCCCGCCTCGTCCCAGCCCGCCCGCGAGCACTCGGCAGCGCACGGCGTACCGGCCCCGCTCGATGCCGTGGCGGCACGGTCCCCCGTCGAGCACACCGTCCATTACGCGCCCGAACAGCCGATGGAGACGAACAGTCCTGCGACCAATTATCACACCCTGTTGTCGACCACCCCCACCAAACGAGCTCAACGGCTGGCCTCGCTCCTGCATTGGGATCGGGCCCCCGAGTTGCAATCGTCCGATCATCCGGTCGCGGCGATGACGCTGCCCGACCTGCTGAATTCCGTGGCCCCTGGCTCGAGGCTGCCGGCCATCGACGCCTATTGGATCGCTCGCGAAAAGCTGGCCCGCACGCAGGTCGTCACGGAGCAGATCGGACTGCTCGAGGTGCTCGCCCCGAGCGTGCTCGAGCGCCGCAGCGCCCCGACCGGCCCGCTCGACATGTTGCGCCTGCGAGCGGCCAAGGCGGCCGCGGCGGCGGAATTGCAACTGGCGAAGGCCGAGTTGTTGACCGCGGAGTTTCAGTTGACGTTGGTCGCCGGATACGCCGTACATGGCACGTGGATCCGTCCGCAGACGGTGCCGCACGCGGGGGGCTACAAACTAAAGCTCGAATCGCAGCCCGCCCCCATCGCGGCGACTCCCGCGATTCAGCGCCTGGCCGAGACGGTACCGGGACAACACACCGTCTTCACCGATCTCGCGGCGGCAGTGGTTATGGCGGATCAAGCCCGCGCCACGGCGATTCACGACTACCAGATGGGGGCCGGTTCGATGGACGAAGTGCTGGCCACGATGGCCGAAGAGACGTCGGAGACGCAGGCCTTTCTCGCGGCCCTCACCGATTACAACCAGTCGATCGCCGAGTACGTGACGCTGGTGCTGCCCTCGACGACCCCTCCCGCCAGGCTCGCTAGCGCCCTGGTGCTGACCGGCAGCGGCCGTTCGCCGAGCGACGCAGTCGAACGCTCGGCCCGCGCAAGTCAGGCGCCCCGTTCCTGACGATCGATGCGCCGCGCGCACGCTATGACTTAGCCGCGTTGTTTCCGCTCGAGTCGTTTGTGGAAACGAGCCATCTCGATCACGCCGCGGACGTGGGTTCCCTGGGCGATCAACTCGTGCTCGTCGCGGGCCTCGATCGTGAGCGTGACCATCATGCCTTCGATCGACGTGACTTCTGCCGAGGCGACGACCTGCGCGCCGGCCGGCGTCGGGGCGAGGTGACGAAACTCGAAGCCTACGCCCACCGACTGCTCCCCTTCATCCAGGTGTGGCTGGATAGCGTTGTACGCCGCGTGTTCCATGAGCGAGAGGACCCAGGGGGTGGCCAGCACCGCGGGCCCCTTCGGATTGACGTGGCTCACCAGGTTTTCCGTAACAACGCGATGGCGTACCTCCCCTTTCGTGCCGGGCAGCAACGTTTCTTTCATCGTGATTCCTCGGGCATTTTCCGGAGTATTACTCAGTCGCGTCTTTGTTTCTTGCTCGGGCAACAAACTCCTGCACGGCCCGTTGCGCCGGCGCGCTGGCAAACAGGCGGCCAAAGCCTTCGCCTGCGAGACGATCCCACTTGGCATTCGGCGTTCCTCGCAACTGGGCGAAGAACGACCGCACTTCAGAGATAACCTCGCGCCGCGCCGCACTCAGCTCACGTGCGACCTCGGTGGCTCGTGTTGGCATATCCCCCAGCGCGACGATCTCGTCGACAAGGCCCCAGCGTTCCGCCTTGGTCACCTCGAACATCCCGCCGGCGAGCACAATCTGCTGCGCTCGGGCCACCCCCACCCAGCCGGCCAATTGTGCCAGACCCCACGGGGGGAGCCAATGCCGCGCCGCAGGGGGGAACCCCATTCGCGTGCCCTCGGCGGCCAGGCGAACATCGCAATAGAGCGACAAGGAAAACCCGCCCCCGACAGCGTACCCATGCAGCGCGGCGATCGTGATGAGGGGCAGTGCGGCAAGCCGGTCGAGGATGGCCGCCCCCTCCAGTTCCAACTGCACGGCCTCGTCCGCCGCAAGGGAGCCGATCTCGCGCAGGTCGGCCCCGGCACAGAAGGCCTCGCCCCGGCCAGCGAGCACCAAGGCGCCGATCTCCTCGTGCGCGGCCACGAACTCGATGGCGCTGCCCAGGTCGGCGACCAATTGTCGGCTGAGTGCATTCCGCACCTGAGGTCGGTTGAGCCACACCCGCGCCATCGAACCGTCGAGCTCGACGTCGATCGTACCAAGCGAAATGGAATGGGGCAGGCTCATGGCGAGGGCGATTCTAGTGGCTCTCGACCCCACCGTGCCAGTCACTTCACGCTTGGCGCGGCGGGTGGTTTCACCTTGAATGAGGCGTATGCCCTCTGCTTCCACTGCGATTGCCGATCGTCCCACGCCGCTGGCTTTGCCAGCGTTGCGCATCGGTCCGCTGGTGATCGATCCGCCGGTGCTGCAGGCCCCCATGGCGGGCTTTACGAACTATGCCTTTCGCCAGATCGTGCGCGAACTGGGGGGAGCCGGACTGCAAGCGACCGAGATGATCTGTGCCCGTGGGTTCCTCTACCTCGACGAGCACGAGCACGAATTGCCCGAGCGTCTGTGGGGCGTGGCCGACGAAGCGCGGCCGCTGGCCGTGCAGATGTGGGACAACGATCCGGCGACGCTCGCCGCCGTCGGCGCGAAGCTGGCTCACGAATTGCACGTGAGTGTCGTGGATATCAATTTTGGTTGCCCGGTGAAGGACGTCACCGAAAAGGCTCACAGCGGCTCGTACCTGCTGCGTTATCCCGAGCGGATGGGGGCGATCATCGAACGCGTGGTGCAGGCGTGTGCCCCGACCCCCGTCACGGCCAAGATCCGGCTCGGCTGCACGCGCGAGACGATGAATGCCTGCGAGGTGGCGCAGGTGGTCGAGCAGGCCGGGGCCGCCGCCCTGACGGTGCATGGCCGCACGGCGAAGGACTACTTCACCGGCTCGGCCGATTGGGAACGCATCTCCGAAATCAAGAGCGTCCTGCGTCGCATTCCGCTCATCGGCAATGGCGACCTCGACACGCCCGCCAAGGTGGTAACCGCCTTTCAGCGTTATCGCGTCGACGGCGTGATGATCGCCCGCGCGGCGTTGTCCAAGCCGTGGCTCTTCGCGCAGGTGCGCGCGGCGCTCGCGGGCAAACCGATCCCGCCCGATCTGACGCTCGCCGAAGAACGAGCCTTGCTGCTGCGTCACTACGGCCTGGTGGTCGAACGCTTCGGCGAGCGGATGGGAACGATCCTGATGCGCAAGTTCGCCTGCTGCTACGCCCAAGGGAGAGCGGGCGCCCGCGAGTTCCGCTCGAAGGTCTCCCGCGTCACGCGGCCCGACGAATTTGCAGCAGTCGTCGAGCAATTCTTCCCGCGCAGCGGGTAGCGGAGATGGCAACTCGATGCATCAGCCTGGCCGGCATTGGCCTGGAGTTAGCAAGTGCCGAGTCAAGTTTCACGACACGGTTTCCTTCTGCGTTCAACTCGAAGTTGAAGCGGGGAACTCTGGGTGCCACTGGCATTGCCAGTGCCTTGGCCTGTGGGGGATGTTATTGATGGCTGCGCGGCAAGTGAGCCCGAATGTATTGATCACCGGCACGCTGGCCGGGCTCCCGTTGGTCGCCCTGGGTTCATTGGCAGCGCAGAGGTGAATAATACTTCGAGAGAATGCAAGCCAGCAGAGGCCGCGTAATTTCGTGTCACTTATCTTTGACATGCTGCGTGAGCATCAAGCTGAATAAGTTCGTTGTCTCGAACTGGCACTGGCAAAGCCAGTGGCACCCCGCGAGTAGCGGAAACCTCAGACGAAGCATTCGCACAGGCAACTCGTAGGTCAGGTACGCCGTACCTGACAGCGTTCGATATCGCCACTCGATTGTTTGTCAGGTACGGCGTACCTGACCTACTTCCGCAGCACGAGCACGGGGCAGTGGGCGAGTCGCACGATGCGTTCGGCCACCGAGCCGATCAGCAGCCGCTTGATTCCCGTGCGGCCGTGCGAACTGAGGACGATCAGATCGGCCCCTTGCTCCTGGGCGAAGTTGGCGACTTCGTGCCCCGGGTCGCCGAACTCGATCTTGAATTCGATGCCCTGGTATTTCGCCTCCGCCAGACGCTCGCGCAGCGCCTGCTCGGCATGCCGGGCGCGGCTCTCCTCGTCGACGGTGGCCCAGATCACCCCCGGCTCGGCCGGCTCGAGCACCGCCAGCACATTGATCACGCTGATCTTCTTCGGGTCGTCGACCAGCTCGAGCGCCGTCTCGAGCGCCGCGAACGAATCGTCGGAAAAGTCGATCGGCACGACGACCTTCTTGCGGGGAGCCCAGCTCATGGAAAAACACCTTTCTGTCGAGCGCACTTCTAGTGGCGCGGTTCGAATTCGCCCGCCCGGTAACGTTGCCAGTAATCGTCGAGCGCGCGGCGTACCTTGCGATTCAAGAGCACGAGCCCCACGACGTTCGGCAACCCCATGGCCAGGATCATCAAATCGCTGAACACGAGGATGTTCGTCGCCGTGATGATCGAGCCCAGCACGACGAACACCAGGAACAGCAGTTTATAAGGCAAGGAAGCCCACGCTCCAAACAACGTCGTTGCGCAGCGCTCGCCGTAGTACGACCAGCAGATCAGCGTGGCGTACGCGAAGAGGAAGGAGGAGACCGTCACGATCCAAGGAAACCAGCCGGCCGCTCTTCCAAAAGCCGCCGCCGTCAGTTCCGACCCCTTGCTCCCCTGCACCAGATGATCCAGCGCGGGATCGCGATACACGCCGGTCACCACAATGACCAGTCCCGTCAGGGTGCAGACCACCACCGTATCGATAAAGGGCTCGAGCAGGGCGACGATGCCTTCGCTAATCGGCTCCTTCGTCCGGGCGGCCGCGTGGGCGATCGAAGCCGAGCCGATTCCCGCTTCATTCGAGAAGGCGGCCCGTTGCACCCCCACGACCATCACGCCCAAAAAACCGCCATACAGGGCGTCGGCATGAAAGGCGCCTTCATAGATGGCGACGAAGGCGGCGGGGATGTCGGGCGCGAACACGAACAGAATGTAAAAGCAGCCCAGCATGTAAAGCGCGCACATGAACGGCACGATGCGTTCCGCCGTGGCGGCAATGCGTTTGATGCCGCCGATGATGACGATGCCCACCAGCACCGCCATGATCAGTCCATAGAGCCAGGGGTAATGATCTTCGTCGAACAGGCTCACCTGCGCGGCGACGGCCCCCATCGATTGCCCCACCTGGAAAGCCCCGCCCCCACCGACCGCCCCGCCAATGCACATCACGGCGAACACCGCCGCCAGAAAACTGCCCAACCGGCGCAATCCCAATTCGGCGAGCCCCTCGCGCAGATAGTGCATCGGACCGCCGGAGATCGTGCCATCCTGGTCGACCTGGCGGTACATCTGCCCGAGGCTGCACTCGACAAACTTGCTGCTCATGCCGAACAGCCCCGCGACGATCAGCCAGAAGATTGCGCCAGGCCCCCCCTTGCCGACCCCAATCGCCACCCCCGCGATATTCCCCAGCCCCAGCGTCCCCGAGAGTGCGGAAGCGAGGGCCTGAAAGTGGGTCACCTCGCCGGCGTCATCGTGATTGTCGTAATCCCCTCTGGTCAGTCGCACGGAATGCCAGAACCCACGCAGATTGATGAAGTTCATCCGTAGCGTGAAATAGATGGCGCCGACAAAAAGCCAGATCACGACAAAGGGGAGTCGCGACTTCGGATCGGTCTCCGAACCCGGTACGAACCATCGCAAATCGAAGAAGAGGACCTTTTCGAGCGGCGCCACGAGCCACTTTCCAAAGGCCTGGTCGACCTGCTCCATCCAGCCGCTGGTGGCGGGGGCGGCATCCGGAAGCCCCAGTTCCAAGACCCGCTCCTCCTCCTGCGAAAGCGCCGGCATGCCCCCACCAAGGGTGATTGCCACAACGACTATGCCAAGAGCCCACGCACGACCACGCATGAGGGTCCGTTCCCATCGTCAAGCTGTCTGCCGCGAAGTGCGCCTGCGGCCCCGGCTTCTGGGCAGACTTCTAGACAATAAAATGTTCCCAGTCAACAATTTACGGCACTTCTGCTGTCAGCGATCTATTTTTCGCATAAACCATTGCCGAAATTCGCCGACCCTGTATAGTTAATTCGTAAGGTACTTAGCCGCCCCGGGTGGCGCAAGCCAGGACCGTCATGCATACCACGCCCGAAACATCCGACGCTCAACTGCTCGACCTGCTCCGCACCGAAGGGGCGCGGACGGTTGTCGAGTTGACGACGGCGATGCGGGTCACCCCGACCGCCGTGCGGCAACGGCTAGCCCGTCTGCAGCAGCAGGGGCTGGTCGAGCGCGAGATAAGCCGAGCCGGGCGTGGGCGTCCCCGCCACCGTTACTCGCTGACCGAGCTGGCTCGCCGCCGCGCCGGCAACAACTTTGCCGACCTGGCGATCGTCCTCTGGCGCGAGCTGCGTGCCGTGCGCGATCCCGAGCTGCGGCGCGGGCTGCTCGCCCGGGTGGTGCAGGGCTTTGCCGGCTTGTACTCGTCGCGGGTCGAGGGGAACGACACCCGCGAGCGGATGCAGTCGGTCAGCGGGCTGCTGGCCGAGCGCGACGTCCCCTTTGCGGTCGAGGAGTCGGGCGGACTGCCCGTTTTAGTCGCTCGCGATTGCCCTTATCCGCAGTTGGCCGAAGAGGATCGCGGCATCTGCGCGGTAGAGAAGATGTTGTTTTCCGAGTTGCTCCAGCAAGACGTGCGTCTCGCCCAGTGCCGGCTCGACGGCCACGCCTGCTGCCAGTTTCAAACGAGTTGATCGACGGTTACAATCGGCGGTTTCTTCGGAGCGTGCAGGTGATCGACCGCGGAGGTCGAGGCCCCCGGGGCCCCCTGCGGCGCAAGCGATTCCGCCAGCAATACCGGACACGTAAGACCATGACACAGCCGTGGATCGAAGGGCGTTTTGAAGAAAACGTCATCACGACGACGATCGAGCAAGCCATCAACTGGGCCCGCCAGTCGAGCATTTGGCCCATGACGTTCGGCCTGGCCTGTTGTGCGATCGAAATGATGGCCACCGGGGCCAGCCGCTTCGATCTCGACCGTTTCGGCGCCGGCGCGTTTCGCGCGACACCCCGTCAGGCGGACTTGATGATCGTGGCGGGCACGGTGACCTACAAAATGGCCAGCCGCGTGCGGCGTCTCTACAACTTGATGCCCGATCCGAAGTTCGTGATCGCCATGGGCGCATGTACCGTCGGCGGCGGTCCCTACTTCAAGTACGGCTACCACGTCGTGAAGGGGGTGGACCTGGTCGTGCCGGTCGACGTTTACGTGCCCGGCTGCCCCCCCCGTCCCGAGGCCCTGCTCGAAGGCGTGATGCGCATCCAAGACAAGATCAAGGGGCACAAGATCGCCAAGCGGCGCCAAGGCAGCGGCGCGATGAGTTGGCTGCAGACGGCCGGCCAGTTGGGAGAACGTATCGAGGATGAACTCCCCGTCCCCCACCATACCGGCTACGTCGCGGCCCGCGACGACGAACCCGTTTTCGATCACCAGAAACTGACCGGCTGATCCGCGGCTCGAGGGTCGGCCGCCGTGCCGAGCTTCGAACCAGCAGCCCGGAACGAGCAAGCCGCCACCTTCCAGCCGGTGGGCCAACACCACCTGCCAGACTAGAAAGACCATGACCGAGACGCTCAAGATCACGAATCTGCACGTCAGTGTCGAGGGCAAGCCGATTCTCAACGGCGTCAACCTCGTGATTCGCCGCGGAGAAACCCACGCCCTGATGGGGCCGAATGGCTCGGGCAAGAGCACGCTCGGCTTCGCCATCATGGGGCATCCCGGTTACGAGGTGACCGACGGCGCCATCGATCTCGACGGTCGCGACGTGCTGGCGATGGACCCGAACGAACGAGCCCGGGCCGGCATCTTCCTGGCCTTTCAGCGACCGATGTCGATACCGGGCGTGAAGATGGCCGATTTTCTGCGGCATGCCACGACGAACGTCCGTCGCCCCGACCGCAAAGAGGGGGAAGAGCTGCTGCCGATGCGCGAGTTCCGTAAGGAACTGAAGGACAAGATGTCGCAACTGCGCATGGATACCGAGTTCGCCCGCCGCTATGTGAACGACGGCTTCTCCGGCGGCGAGATGAAGCGGGCCGAGATCCTGCAGATGGCCATGCTCCGCCCCAAGTTCGCCATTCTCGACGAGACCGATAGCGGGCTCGACGTCGACGCCGTGCGGCTGGCCAGCCAAAGCATTGCCGAGATCGGCGGTCGCGACATGGGCATCCTCATCATCACGCACCACGACAAGCTGCTCGAGCACAATCGCCCCGACTTCACGCACGTGATGTTGGGGGGGCGCATCGTCGAGACGGGGGGGCCCGAGTTGGCCGAAGAATTGCACGAACGAGGCTACGATCGCGTCCGCGCGGCTTATCCCGATGCCGCGGAGGCGAATCAAGCCATGGAGAAAAAACAAACCGCGGAGGCGGGCATCGCCTAGCCACGTTTTTCGCTCGCTGACGACGCACGTTTCCCTCATTCGATTGCGCGGTGATGACTATGGCTACCGACCTGAAGCAAGATTCCTTCGACGTCGGCTTGGGTGAAATCAACAAGTACGATTTCCGCAACGCGGAGAAGTACATCTTCAAGAGCCGCAAGGGGCTCGACGCCGAGATCGTGCATCAGATCTCGGACATGAAGAACGAGCCCGAGTGGATGCGCGACTTCCGGTTGAAGAGCCTCGAGATCTTCAACTCGAAGCCCATTCCACGCTGGGGGGGCGATGTCGCGCTCGACTTCCAAGACATCTACTACTACATCAAGCCCTCCGACCACCAGGGTCGCACCTGGGACGATGTACCCGAGGACATCAAGCGCACCTTCGACAAGCTCGGCATTCCCGAGGCGGAGAAGAAGTTCCTCGCCGGGGTGAAGGCCCAGTACGAGAGCGAAGTGGTCTACGGCTCGCTCCGCGAAGAACTCACCAAGCAGGGGGTCATCTTCACCGATACCGACTCGGCGGTGCGCGAGTATCCCGACCTGGTGAAGCAATACTTCGCCACGGTGATTCCGCCGTCGGACAACAAGTTCGCCGCGCTCAATTCGGCGGTCTGGTCGGGGGGCTCGTTCATCTACGTGCCCAAGGGGGTGAAGATCGAGTATCCGCTGCAGGCCTACTTCCGCATCAACGCCGAGAACATGGGCCAGTTCGAGCGGACCTTGATCCTCGTCGACGAAGGCGCGCAGGTACATTACGTCGAAGGCTGCACGGCGCCGATGTACTCGACCGAAAGCCTCCACTCGGCCGTGGTCGAGGTCGTGGTGAAGAAGCACGCCCGTTGCCGTTACACGACGATCCAGAACTGGGCCAACAACATCTACAACCTGGTGACCAAGCGTGCCATGGCCTACGAAGGGGCCACCATGGAGTGGGTCGACGGCAACCTGGGGAGCCGGCTGACGATGAAGTATCCGGCCGTCTACATGATGGAGCCGGGAGCCCGCGGCGAGGTACTGTCGATCGCGTTTGCCTCGGCCGGCCAGCATCAGGACGCCGGCGCGAAGATGGTGCATTGTGCTCCGCACACGTCGAGCCGCATCATCTCGAAGTCGATCTCGAAGAATGGCGGCCGCTCGAGCTATCGCGGCCTGGTCAAGATCGACCACGGCGCCAAGAAGTCGAAGTCGAACGTCGTCTGTGACGCTTTGATCCTCGACTCGAAGAGCCGCAGCGATACGTACCCCTATATCGAGATCGACGAGCAGGACGTGACCGTCGGCCACGAGGCGAGCGTCTCGCGGATCGGTGAAGAGCAGTTGTTCTACCTCGAAAGCCGCGGTCTCTCCGAGGCCGAGGCCAGCACGATGATCGTCAACGGCTTCATCGAACCGCTCGTCAAAGAGCTGCCGATGGAGTATGCCATCGAGATGAACCGCCTGATCGAGCTGCAAATGGAAGGCTCGGTCGGCTGATCGACTGCCGCGCACACCTATGACCCAAACCGCGTTATCCACCGGCTTTCGGCCGGAGACGTTCGAATCGTTTCTCTCGCGCCGCGCCGAGCCCCCCTGGCTGGTGCGCCTGCGCCGCGAGGCCTGGGAACGCTTCCTCGCGCTCCCCATGCCCACCACCAGCGACGAAGAGTGGCGCCGCACCGATATCCGCCTGCTGCGTTTGGATCGCTACGCCTTGCCGACGGAACTGCCCGCCGAGCCGGCGCTGCCGCCGGCCCTGTTGACCGCGGGGGTCGAGTTGGGCGGGCGCGCGGTGTCGCTCGATAGCCTGCCGGTGTCGCAGCAGCTCGACGAGTGCTGGTCGAAAAAGGGGGTGCTGTTCGGTAGTCTCGATGCGCTGGCCGCCGAGCATCCCGAGCTCGTGCAGCGTTTCCTCTACTCGGCGGTCGATGCTCATTACGACCGTTTTGCGGCGCTGTCGGCCGCCTGCTGGTCGGGCGGAACGCTCGTCTACGTGCCGCGCGGCGTCGTGGTCGATCAACCCTTGCACGTCCTCTCGGCCTTGAGTCGTGGCGGGACCGATCTCGGTCGCCTGCTCATCGTGCTCGACGAGGGGGCCGAGGCTACCGTCCTCTCCGAAACGGCCGGCGGCGACGATAACGGTTTCCACACCGGCGCCGTAGAACTCATCGTCCGCCCCGGTGCCCGGCTGCGCTACGTGAATCTCCAGCATTGGGGATCGGGCGTCTGGCACTTCGCCCATCAAAAGGCCGTGGTCGATCGCGACGCCAGCCTGCAATGGACGATCGGAGCGCTCGGCGGCAAGCTGGCCAAGGTGAATCAGCACGTCTCGCTCGTCGGCGCCGGCGCCGACGCGCAGGTCAACGGCGTCATGTTCACCGAGGGGAAGCAGCACCTCTCCTACCACACGCTGCAGCGCCACGAGATCGACCATTGCCGCAGCGACCTGCTCTACAAGGGGGCGCTGCAAGACAATTCGCGCCTCGTCTGGCGCGGCATGATCAAGGTCGATCCCGGTGCCCAAAAGACCGACGCCTACCAGCGCAACGACAACCTGGTCCTATCGGAGCATGCCCGGGCCGATTCCATTCCCGGGCTCGAGATCGAAGCGGACGACGTGCGTTGCACGCACGGCTCGACCGCGGGTCGCGTCGACGACGAGCAGATTTTCTACGCCCGCTGCCGCGGTCTGACGCGAAAAGAGGCGGTGCGCATGATCGTGGCGGGCTTCTTCCAGCAGGTCTTCGACCGCATCACGATCGAAAGCGTCCGCGAAGCCCTGGGACTGGCCATCGGTCGCAAGATTCGCGAATACGATTGATCGAGGATTCGATGTCCGAGTTCGTAAGCGTGGCCAAGGTTGCCGAGTTGCCCGCAGGGGGCAAGCTGGTCGTCGATGTCGACGAGCGGCTGGTGGCGCTGTTCCACGTCGAGGGCAAGATCTACGCCATCGACGACGTCTGCACGCACGACGGGGGTCCGCTGGCCGAGGGCGAGTTGGATGGCTACGCCATCGCCTGTCCGCGACATGGCGCCCGTTTCGACATCCGCAACGGTCATGTCTTGTCGATGCCGGCCACGCACGATACGGCATCGCACGAAGTGAAGGTCGAAGGGGACGAGATCTTCGTCCGCCTCAGCGACGATTAATCCGCTCAGCGCGGCCAGTGAACCTATAGGGCGCCCAACGGAAGCCCGGAAAATGTGATAGCATCGCTCCGTCGCGAGACTCATTCGCCGCGCGGACAGCAAAAAGCGCAGGAGTATCCATCATGGCGATTTCCGAAGACGCCATCCGCGAGTCGCTCAAGCAGGTCATCGACCCCGAGCTGTTCGTCAACATCGTCGACCTGGGGCTCATCTACAACGTGAACCTCGCCGAAGAGGGAGAGAAGACGAACGTCGGCATCGAGATGACGATGACCAGCCCCGCCTGCCCCGCCGGCCCACAGCTCATCCAGCAGAGCAAGGACGTCGTCGGCCGCATGGAAAACGTCGGCGAGGTCCACGTCAAGCTCGTGATGGATCCCCCCTGGACCCCCGATCGCATGACCGAAGAAGCCCGCGATCAACTCGGCATCTTCTAAGAAAACAGAGTGGCCCAGGCCGCCGGTCTATGCCAAGGCAAGTGAGTAGCACCGATGTTGTTGCGGAGTAATCCAAGCGCTGTCTGGGTGCCACTGGCTTCGCCAGTGTAGAGCGAGTGGAGCATAGGCATCTTGCTGCTCCATGCCGCTGCTAAATTCTCGGCACCATCGCCGTGAAGATTCCATCCCTGCTACCCGATTCAAGCATCGGGCAACTTTATGGGGTGGCCGAACCGCTGGTGGCGGCCGGTTCCGCAGCCGCCGCCTCGGCTGCCGCGTTCTTGGCCGCTACTTCCCGGGCCTTCATGATCCGCGTGATCTGCTCCTGGAAGGCCTCTTGGGCCTCGGGCATCAGCTCGAAGAAGATCTCGAAGTCCTTCTTCGCCTCGGCATCTTTACCCGCCCGCAGCAGGGCCAGCCCTCGATTGGCATAGCCATCGGGGAATTTCGCATCGATCTGAATCGCCCGCGTGAAGTCGTCGATGGCGCCGTTGAAGTCGCCGCCGGCCAGCTTCGCCTCGCCGCGGTTCACGTACGCTTCGGGCAGCTTGGGATTCGCCGCGATGGCCCGGTTGTAATCGCTGATGGCCCCTTCGAGATCGTTCTTGGCCCGCCGCGCCTTGCCGCGCGCGCGAAAGGCATCAATGAAGTCGGGCTCGAGCACGATCACCTTGGTGAAGTCGTTGATCGCCAGGTCGTTCTCGCCCGACTGCCGTAGCAGCAGGCCGCGTCGATAGTAGGCCAGGGCAAACCGGCGATCGAGCGTCACCGCCTCGTTGTAGTCGTCGAAGGCACCCTGAAGATCCTTCGTCGCCTCCCGGGCCATGCCGCGGTGATAGTGCGCCAGCGCGCTCTTGCCACTCAGCAAGATCGACCGATCGAAGTTGACCAGCGCCTCTTTCGCGTCCCCTTGTGCCTGCTGCAGGATACCCAGGGCCAGCCACGCCTCGCCGAGCTTGGGATCGAGCTTGGTGGCTTGCAACCAGTCCTCGCGCGCCGCGTCGCCATCTCCCTGGGCATGCTCGATCTTGGCACGTTCGTTGAAGGCGTACGCATAGTCGGGTTTGGCCTCGATCGCGGCCGAAAAGTCGGCCAGGGCCGCGTCGAGATCCTTCCGCCGACGGTGAACCAGACCGCGACAGTACAGCGCCTCGTGATTCTTGCCGTTGATCTCGACGGCCCGATTGAAATCGACCAGGGCACGCTCGAGATGCCCTTCGAGATAGAGGGTCCAGCCGCGATTCACGTGGGCCACGTCCGACTCGGGCTTCAGCTCGATCACCTTACCGAAATCGGCAATCGCGCCGCTCCGATCTCCCACGGCCGAGCGGGCCAGACCGCGCTCGGTATAGGCCGCCGCGAAGGTGCGATTCATCTCGATCGCGCGATTGAAGTAAGAGATCGCCTCGCGATACCGCCCTTCCTTCGCGTTGCTCACGCCGGCGCGATACGACGCCTCGGCGTCGTTGAATTCGTCGGCGGCATGGCTCGCCGCCGGGCACGCCAGCGAGGCCCACAGAACCAGCATCGGTACGATCAACATCGCAACGGGTCGACCCGTCATAATTCACTGCTCCGCGTGCCAAATAAGGGCTCTTGCTGTCCGCGCGGCCAAGGAGCCACCTTGAAGAACGGTGAGCTCACGCATTCCGGGCTTCCGTTGGGCGTCCTAGGTTCATTGGATGCGCGGAGCGGCATAACTACTTCAGGATATCCGGCCGAAAATCGGCCCGCCAAGGAAAATCTTGCCGTTTTATCGAGACTTACGCGGTTCGCAGGACAAGGAATTGCCCAGCCGGGAGCAAACGCGCGATAACATGGCGGCAAACCCAAAGCGAACCACCCCCCAGAACCGACCCGCCGATGCGGATTTTCGCCTACGAAATGGTCACCGCCGGAGGCCTTCCCCTCCCCCCTGGCGAGCCGCTCCCCGTCTCGCTGTTGCGCGAGGGGCGCGCCATGCTCGAGGCCCTCGCCACCGATCTGGCCGCCTGTCGCGACGTGCAGGTCGACGTCCTCTGCGACGCGCGGCATGAGCCCCTCACGCTCCCCGCCGTCCGCGTCACCACGGCCTCTGGCCGCGACGACGAGGCATGGCAATTCGAGCGGTTGGCCAGCGCGGCCGATGCCGTCATCGTCGTGGCGCCCGAGACGGCCGGGTTGCTCGCCGCTCGCAGTCGTTGGGCAAGTAGCATGTCGCAACTCTTGGGACCAGAGCTCGAGTTGATCGAGTTAGCCAGCGACAAAGATCGTACGGCCCGCTTCCTCGCCAACGTGGACATCGCCACGCCATCGGGCATCTGTCTCGCGCCGGGCGAGCCCCTGCCCCGCGATTTTTCCTATCCCGCGGTACTCAAGCCTCGCGATGGGGCGGGCTCGCAAGAGACCTACTTCATCGCCGATGTACCTGCGGCCGAGCGACAACCCGCGCCATCGTCTGCCGCACGCCTGGAACACTACTGTCCGGGACGTGCGGCCAGTGTCGCCGCGATTGCCGGACCGCGCGAAAGAATCATTCTTCCTCCCTGCTGGCAGCGGCTGAGCGACGACGGGCGGTTCCGCTATCTCGGCGGAGCGACCATCGTCGAGGAATCTCTCCGCGAACGCGCCACCGAACTTGCGCATCGCGTCTTGCAGGCCCTGCCCGAGCCGCGCGGATACCTGGGGATCGATCTGATCTTGGGTCAAGATCCCCACGGTCGCGACGATCGCGTGATCGAAATCAATCCACGACTCACGACCTCGTATATCGGCCTGCGCGCCGCCGCCCGCGGAAATCTCGCGCAAGCCTGGCTCGACCTGGCGGCCGGGCGACGCACCGCGTTGTCGTTCGCCGACACGCCCGTACAATTCGACGCCGACGGAACGATCCGCTTCACGCCTCAAACGATGATGTAGCACCTGGCGGTACGAACGCATGGCCTGGCTCGGTCTCGACATTGGCGGCGCTCATCTGAAGGTAGCCGATACGCTGGGCTACGCCCGCTCGCTGCCGTTTCCCCTCTGGCGCACGCCCAACGAATTGCCCGCCGCCTTGCAACAGCTTCTCGCCTCGGCCCCGGCGGCCGAGCGTGTCGCGGTGACCATGACGGGCGAGCTGGCCGACTGCTACACGACCAAGGCCGAGGGGGTCGCTTCGATCGTGGCCGCGACCCTGGCGGCGGCTGGTCCGCGGCAAGTGGCCTTTTATCGCCACGACGGCAACTTCGTCGAAAGCGTGCAGGCCAACGCCGAGCCCCTCCTCGTCGCCGCGGCCAACTGGCATGCGCTGGCATCGTTTGCGTGCCGCTACGTGCCCACGTCGCCGGGCCTGCTCATCGACATCGGTTCGACGACGACCGATCTCATTCCGCTCGTCGACGGCGCGCCACGCACCACGGGGCACACCGATCCCGAGCGAATGCTGTCGGGCGAACTGGTCTACACCGGGGTCGTGCGCACCCCCGTCTGTGCGGCGACGGCCACCCTTCCCTGGCGCGGTGCCCCCTGTCCGGTGGCGGCCGAGTTGTTTGCCACGACACTCGATGCGTATCTCACCTTGGAGGACCTCGCCGAAGACTCCTCGAACACGGAGACCGCCGACGGCCGCGCCGCCACGCGCGCCGCGGCACACGATCGCCTGGCACGCGCGATCTGCGCCGATCGAACCATGTTCTCGGCCGAAGATGCCCGCGCGGCCGCCGAGGCCATCGCCAGCGCCCAGCTTTCGCGATTGGGTCGGGCCGCGCAGCAGGTATTGCGCGCGCTAAGTGTGCCGCCACAGTCGATCGTCGTGTCGGGGCAGGGAGAATTCCTCGCGCGACGCATGGTCGAAAAGCTGCGTCTGACGGTGCCCGTGGTCTCGCTGGCCGAGCGACTCGGGGGCGAGCTGTCTCGCGCGGCGACGGCGCATGCCGTGGCGGTGCTGGCCGAGGAATGCTACCTGTGAATGTGCCGGCGGCCATCTCGACGCGCGTCATCAAGCTGGGGGGCAGCCTGCTCGACGAGCCGTCGTTGCGCCGGCAGTTCTCTACCTGGCTCGCCCAGCAAACGCCCGCGCGCAACCTCGTCGTGGTCGGCGGAGGAGCGCTCGTCGATGCGATTCGCGACATCGATCGCCGGCAGCAGCTTGGCGAAAAGGCCGCGCATTGGCTCGCCATCGACGCCATGAGCGTGACCGCTCACATCGCGGTGGCGTTAGTCGAATTGCCCCTCGTCGAGCGAATGGCAACGTGGGAAGCATCCGCCGCCGCGACCGCCATCGTCGACGTGCGTCACTTCCTCGCCGAGCAGGAGCCGCGGCAACCGGGCGAACGGCTCCCCTACGGCTGGAGCGTGACGAGCGATTCGATCGCCGCGCGCCTCGCGACGACGCTGGGCGCGTGCGAGCTGGTGCTCCTCAAGTCGACGCTGCCGGAAGCAACCGAATCGCTCGCGGCAATCGCCAAGTCAGGATTCGTCGACGAACACTTCGCGGTCGCTGCCGCCGACTTGCCGCGAGTGCGCCTGGTGAATCTAAAACAGCCAGGCTTCCCCGAACGTTCATTCGTTCATGCCTGACAAGCAACGTGGCACAGGCGATGGAAGCCTGTGCCACGGGTGTGTCGTCGGCGATTGGCAAATCATTGCGTGCTAACGCACGCTGCCCGATCGTGGGCGCCCGGCCACCGGCAACTCCTGACCGTGGTCGTAGTCGACCAGTTCGTTCAGCCGGCCATCGGGATTCCAAAAGCGCCAGGGGCCGTGCTTTTCGCCAGAGAGGTAGACCCCTTCGGACATCTTGTTGCCCGACTCGTGCCACTCGGTCCACTGGCCGATGGCGACGCCATCTTCCCACTGGCCGTGCAGCTTCTTGCGACCGCTGGGATACCAGACCTTCTGCGGTCCGTTGGGCACCCCTTCGCGGAACTGCATGGTGCCGGCCTTCTGGCCACTTTCGTACCAGGCGACCGCTTCGCCATGATTGACGTAGTTGCCTACGGCGTCGAGCTTCACCTGCCGGCGCGCCTTCAGCTTCTGGCCGAACAACTCGACGACGCCTTCGAACGCCTCGGGGAGGGCGGCTCGCTGAGCGGCGGCATCCTGCGTGGTCGCCACCTCGTAGCTGGCGGCCTTCACCGCCGAGCCAGCGACCGCAGCCGCCCGGCTCATCGGTTCTTCAGAATCGCATCCGGCGGCCACCAGGCACACTGCCACACAACCGGCCACCGAAAGCAACAAGGTACGCGTAGACATGGGTCCAGACTCCCTTCCCGGACTCGAAACAAGTAGACGGGGCGGCGAATTGTAGCAGCCATGCCCCAGCGGGCCGAGAGCAGTTTTGAGCCTAGTTTTTAGACGTCCGCCTCGATGCCGTACTTCCTGGCCAGTGCCTTGAGCGCCCCCGCGGACGGCCGAGCCGGCTGGCCTCGGCAACGGTGGCTCGAACTAACGCGTCGGCCACTCCCCTTCCCAGTTAGTGCGGGCGCCTTCGTTGTCCCAGTCATCGAGCTGCGGCGGCAGCTCTGCCCGTTCGGCCCGATTCTCACGCGACTCGCGCGGTCGCTCGACGGGCCAGTGATCCCCCGGCCAGGCGTCCTCGACCCGATGTTCGGGAGACCGCGTATCGAGTGGCGGCGCCTCCAGGGGCAGACGTTCGCGCACAAGATCCATCTCCTGCGTCCGCTCCAACTCGGCGCGCAGACGCTGCTTGTCGAAGAACAAGGTCAGCAACGGGTCGGTCCAGGTCGTCACCTCACGGGCGATCTGGTGCAACCCGGCACGCCAACCCGATGGGACCGCCGTCATCTCGATAACCGTTACTCGACTGCCGCGACGTGGCTGGCTCATGCGTCGTTCCTCCCGCGTCATTGCCGAAGTGGGACCCGAATGGACCGCCCAATAATGCAAACGTCGGGCCAAGCGATGCGCGAGCGAGGAAATCGCCTCCCGGGCGAATTCAGACGCCGATGCTAGCACGACTTAGATCAAGCGCCGGCAGGGTTTGCCTCGCTGGCGCGCGCGGAGCAATCGCGGAGGTTTTTCGGTCATTCTTTCAACCGCGTGTAAAGAGTGAGCGTGCCCTGATGCGCGAACGGGCATCTTTGCCGGCACCGGTCGCCGGGAATACTGAGCAGCATCAGGCGTTACAGTGGCACAGGCCGCCGACCTGTGGGGAAAAAGTGGAAGCGCCTGCCCTAGTCTCTGCACAGGCCCGGCGGCCTGTGCCACTTGTCCTTGGCTCCCTTTCACCGGCGCCATCGGCACTCAGGCGGCCTTGATTTCAGGCTCGCGCAGCCGGGCGTCGAGGTACTCGATCGCCTTTTCGAGTTGCTTGTCGACCGCCGGGCCCTTCGGCTCGTCCGCGGCCTCCTCGGACCCCGTCCCGGTCTCGTCCTTCTCGTCCGCGCTAGCGCTGGCGGCGGTATCGCCGGCCGATTTCTCGGACTTCGACACGGGCTTTTCGCTCGCCGCTTCCGACTCTACCGCTTCTTCCGGCGGAAGACCCGAAGCCCCCGGCGTACGCACCACGTCGCGCTGGCGGCGGGCACGCATCACGTCGCGCAACTCTTCCTCTTCGAACTTCACCTCATAACCGTCGTTGGGCAAAACGCCCCACTGATCCTCCTCGGTCGCCTTGCGCCCGCGGTGAATGTTCTGCCCGCTCGGCCGCCAGTAGCTGGCAATCGTCAGCTTGAGCGCGCTCGAGCCCCCTTCCAGCGGAATGACATTCTGCACGCTCCCCTTGCCATAGGTGCGTTCGCCGATGACGACTGCTCGCCCGTGATCCTGCAGGGCCGCCGCCACAATCTCGCTGGCGCTGGCACTGCCGAAGTTCACCAGCACCGCCATCGGAAATCCTCGATACGTCCCCTCGCGCTCGGCCTCGAAGACCTGGCGATCGATGCCGTCACGGTCGCGGGTTGTCACGATGCGTCCCTCGTCGAGGAACAAGTCGCTCACCTGCACGGCCGACTCGAGCAGCCCCCCCGGATTGCCCCGCAGGTCGAGAATCAACCCCTTCATCTTGTGCTCGACGAGCCAGTCGAGCGCCTTCTTCAGATCCTCGACGGTGCGTTCGCTGAACGAGACCAGCCGGATATAGCCGATGCCCGGGTGACCCTCGAGGAAGAAGTCCCAACTGCCGTTCGGATGACGCAGGTCGCCGAGCACGGTGTCGACGTTGATCTGCTCGCGGGTCAGCTTGTACTCGACCGGCTCCTTGGTATCGGGATGCAGGATCTTCAACTGCACCGGGGCGCCGATCTCGCCCCGCATCCGCTTGACGGCATCTTCGATCGAGTAACCTTCGGTGCTTTCGCCGTCGATCTCGACGATCCGATCCCCCGCGAGAATGCCCGCCGCATAAGCGGGCGTGCCCACCAGGGGCGTGACCACGGTCAGGACGTTCGTTTCGCGATCGACGACGACCTGAATGCCGATGCCGCCGAAACGGTGCTCGATATTCTCGTTGAATTCGCGGAAAGACTCGGGGCCCAGATATTGCGAATACTCGTCGAGCCGCCCCGCCATGCCCGCCATGGCCGCCTCGAACAGTTCGCGATCCGTCACGTCTTCGAGGTAGTGATTGTGAATTTCCTGCATCGTATCGAGCAGGACGCGGCCATAGGCGTCGCGGCGCGTCGAGCCGACCTGCACGTAGCAGGCCAGCGCCACGATGCCGAACGCCAACACCAGATAGAGATTACGTCGCGACATGCGAGTCTGTTCCGAGCGACAGGAGAGGAGAAATGCCTGTCCTTCATGGTACTCGGGACGTGACGAGCCGCAAGTTTGCGGGGCGCAGGGGGAACGGCTGCCCCGGAGATCCGTAGGTCAGATACTCCGTACCTGACGATCTATTGGCTTGGTCGCATCGAACATCGTCAGGTACGGAGTACCTGGCCTACGGCCTCGCGAACGCGCTTTGAAGTTGCGCTTTTCGCGGCATCCTAACCCGAAGCGTCAGCGAGGAAGCACTTTGCTCGACGCTCTTTCCAAGAATCTCCTCGCTGACGCTTCGGGTTAGGATGGGTCTATTTGCCGAGGACTGAGGCCAAGGAACCTCCAAAGGCGCAACTTCAAAAGTAACGCGTCGGGTTGAGATGGCGCTTTCCGCGCCAGAACAGACGCGGCAGCACTATTCGCCAAAGAGCGCCTGCAACAGGCCGAGGTTTTCCTGCTTCCGCTTCACGCACAGGACGGCCCGCTGGGTCCGCTTGAGAATACCTTCGCTCGTGCTGCCGAGAAACAGCCGGGTGAGTCCCGAATGCCCCTGGCTGCCGCAAACGATCAGATCGGCCTCCAACTCGTCGGCCCTCTGCACGACGACGTCGGCCGGCTTGGTCTGCCAGTCTTCTTGCGGAATGAGATCGTAACGCACCTCGGGAAGCGGCGGCGGCGTGGCGATCGCGGCGGAGAACTCGCTCCATTGTCGCTCGGCGTGCGCGCGCAACGTCGCGGCGAGATCCTTGAACTCGTCTCCCCGCTTTTCGAAGCCCGGCGGCACCCGGTAGACGTGCTGCGCCACGACCTCGGCGCCGGTCGCCGCGGCAATCTGCCGCGCGACCGAGAGGGCATCCCCCGCGGGACTGGAAAAATCGACCGGCACGAGGATCTTTTTCAGCGCGGGGCGTGCCTCGCGCGCGGCCACCAGCACCGAGGCAGGCGACTGATGCACGAGCCGTCCGGCGGCCAGTCCCAGAGTGGTCTGCGTCTTGTGTCGCTGGCGGCCGATCACCACGAGATCGACCTTCTCCTGGGCGGCCAATCGCACGAGTTGATCACCGGCCATGCCCGCGAGCAGCACGTGCTCGAACTGCACCTGTGCTGGCCAGCCCGCGGTGGCGAGCTTGGCCTCATCCATTTCGGCCAGCAGTTGCTCGCGCTGCTGTTGGGGATCGTGCGGCGCCGAGGCACCGTCCGGCAAGTCAGCCGTGCGCAACACATGCGCCAGCGTGTAACGCTCGATACCGAGTGCCGCGCCAACCAACGCCCCCTGCGCCAGGACAGACCGATCCGCATCGCCACGTCCAAAACCGACAAGGGCGTGCTGGAACGGCTCCATGACCGGACCTGCGCGTTAACGCTTCGAGAACTGCGTGCCACGACGGGCACCACGCAGACCGTACTTCTTGCGTTCCTTCATGCGGCTGTCGCGGGTCATCAGACCGGCATGCCGCAGGGTGTCGAACAGCTCCGCATCGTGGAGCTTCAGCGCGCGGGAAATACCGAGCTTGATCGCCCCCGATTGTCCCGAGATACCGCCGCCGTGAACGCGAATGAAGACGTCGACCTTATCCGTCTGGCCCGTGGCTTCGAGCGGAGCCATGACGTTGTTGCGGTCGTGCAGGTTCGAGAAGAAATCTTCGAGCGGCCGTTTGTTGATCGTGATCTTGCCGCTCCCCGCTCGCACGCGGACACGCGCCACCGAGGTCTTGCGACGCCCGGTACCCAGGGAATCCTTCACGGCCGATCCACCAGCACTGCCGACGCTCATGTCGATTCTCTCAGTAATTCGCTCGAGTGATTTGTTTCACCGTCCGCTTTAGACGGCCAATTCCAGAGGGGCGGGGTTCTGCGCCTGATGCGGATGCTCGGCCCCGGCATATACCTTGAGCTTGGTGAGCATCTTGCGCCCCAACTTGCTCTTCGGCAGCATGCGACGCACGGCATCGGTCAGCACGGCATCGGGGCGACGGGCGTGACGCGCGGCGGCCGTCTCCCGACGCAGACCACCGTAGCCCGTGTACCAGGTATATTCCTTGGCCTCCCACTTGCGTCCCGAGAACGAAACCTTCTCGGCATTGATCACGACGACGAAATCGCCGGTATCGACGTGGGGCGTATAGGTCGGGCGGTGCTTGCCCATCAACAGTACGGCGATCTCGCTGGCCAACCGGCCGACGATCTTGTCCTGGGCGTCGACGAGATGCCACTTCTGCTCGACTTCGCCGGGCTTCGCCATGTAGGTCTTCATCGCAAACTCGCTTCTACATCATGCGTACAAGCAGGCCCTGGGCGGGGCGGACCTGCACACGCAAGCCTACCGCCGCCAAAGGGAAACGAGCAGTTTAACGCCCTCCAGCAAGACCGACAAGTCCTGCCCAGGGCACGATTTTGGCTTCCTCCAGAGCAATTCGTCCCAGCACAAGAGGCCCCGACCGGCAAATTCCCCTGCTCTTGGCGCGTCCCCCCTGCCCGGTCAGGTTATCATTCGTAGTAGATCCAGGCGATTTTGGCGGTGATCGCCCCACCCACCGGCGGAGAAACTCGATGAACTCACGGCTTTCCTCCCAGCGAGAACTCCTCCGCCTGGCAATCCGCGGGCTGCCGCTCGCCGTCTTGGCTGTCGTCATTTGCCTGTCCGGGCAAGTTCGGGCCCAGGAAGAAGTCGTCGTCGAAGAAGAGGTCACCGTTGCGCCTGCCGAGACCCTCGCCAGCGAAGAGGATTCCGCTGCGGCATCGTGGAACCCCAGCGTCGTGCGGCCGCGCGAGGTCGACGGCCAACTCTGCTACAGCCGGCAGTCGAGCGACGCCTTCGCCGATCCCGATCAGCGGCTGTCGCTCGAAGCGAAATACTGCTTCGAAGTTCCACTCGACGAAGTGCCGGTCTTCGGCGATCTGCGCAACGGCACCGACGACGATTTCGACTCGAAATACACGACGAACGATCCTGCTCGCTTGACTCTCCCCAAGCCGCTGGGGCCGGTCCGCATCTCGCACCCTTCGGCCGTCGCCGGCGCTGAAATGGAATGGCTCGATTACACGTCGGGCAAGGCGCCCAAGGTGATCGTGCAACTCGCGGCCCCGATGGACAGCGAAACGGCCAGCATCAAGCTGCTACGTGGTGATATGGATTTAGAGACGGGAGATTTCAAGGGCGAGAAAGAGCAGGCGTCGCGAGAATTCCCGCGTGCGGAGTTCCCCATCGATGCCCAGCCCTACAGCAACCTCGACGTTTGGGACATTCCGAAGTCCCTCAAGTCGAAGTCCACTTTCTACGGACGCGTGATCGCAGTGCTCAAGCAGATCGATGGTCGTTACGCCGTCGATTTCTACGGCGAGGCACTCCACCCCGACAGCGACTGCCGCCTGTGGCTCAGCGGCGCCGATCACGCCTGGGGCCGGCCAGTCGGCATCCGCTTCGACGAAATCCCCATCCTGAAAGAAGGGGGTCGCATCGTTCCCACCGCAGTGCTCGACGTCGTATTCGCGACTGCGACGAACGAGCGGCGTGCCGTGGCCTTCGACTTTCCCCTCTGCTCGTCCCCCGCGCTCGTGCAGTTGCGCAAGCTTTCGCAGGGCCTGGCCAGCAAGGACAAAACGTCACCGCCCCCCGATCTCGCCAAACTGGTTGGCGAAGACGTCGTCGACGAGCTCTCGCGCCGACTCGTCGATGGCCAGTATCACTAGCGCTACGTAGGTCAGGTACCCCGTACCTGACAATGGATCGAGTTGGCCACATCGAACAGTTGTCAGGTACGGCGTACCTGACCTACATCGCGCGTGCGCTACCGCGCCACGAATTGTTCGACGGGGGCGTAGCTCAGCACGTAGCTCTCGAAACGAATCTTGCGTTCATCCTCGGGCACGCTGTCGAAGACCGTGTCGAGCAACTGGCGGAAGCGCCCCGGCAGCAGGTGATAGAAGTTGTGCTTGCCCTCGCGGCGGCACTCGATCAGGTTCGCCTCGCGCAGCAAACCCAGGTGATGGCTTACTGCCGGCTGGCTCTGCTCGAGCAGCTCGCAGAGGGCCCGTACGTGCATTTCTTCGACGTGCGAGAGGTAAAGCAGAATGCGCAAGCGCGTGGCATCGGCCAGCAGCTTGAACACCTGCACGAGGTCTTTGATGGCACCCTCGGAAACGTCCGTCAGCGCGGACTCTTCAGCGACGTGCGATTGCTCGCGGTAGTGCGTAATCATTGTATGCCTTTTCTCTTGCGGCCGATTCCCGTGGGAAGGGGACCGAGGGGCTGGCGATACGCGTCGCGCAAGGCACAGGCGCGCAGTTGCTCGCGGGGCGAACTTCCCATCCCGGGATTCGATCCATGCTGCACTCGATTGCAGCCCGTCAGAACGACAGGACATGAAACGCGCTTCTGGGTGCCCGACGAGCAGCACAGAACGCGCTGCTTTTCCGGCGTGGGCACTTTTTCACGCGGAACTGGCCGCATTCTATACCGGCTGCGTAAAAAGTAAAAGCGCCGGCGCGGCCAAAAACAGCCCTCCCGCAGGCGATCCGCCATTGGTGGTAGTGGATCGCTGCGTCCCCAGTTCCTCGCGGCCCCGGCGCCACCAGGAACGCTGAAAAACGTGTCGCATCGAAAAACGTTGTCGCTCAAATCGACAGCGGTACCATACACGCTTTCGCCGAGGAGCCCCTTTGACGCCGATCCTGATTCGCAAGCTCGCCCCCTTTGTCGTCCTCGCCCTGGGTCTGGCCGCCGTGGGCTGGGCAGTCTCGTTCGGCACCCTGCCCCCCGCCGATTTCACCTTTTCGAACGACACCGAGATCAAGACGGTCGACCCGGCCATCGTCACCGGGCAGCCCGAGGGGCGGATCATCCGCTGCATCTTCGAGGGACTGGTCAATTGGGACCCGGAGACGCTCAAGCCGGTTCCCGGTGTGTCGGAACTGCCCGAAATCTCCGAGGATGGCCGCTCCTATACCTTCCGCTTGCGGCGCAACGCCCGCTGGTCGGACGATACCCCCGTCACGGCGCACGACTTTGTCTGGTCCAACCGCCGCATGCTCCATCCCGAGACCGCCGCCGAGTATTCCTACGAACTGTGGTATATCGTGGGCGCCCGTGACTTCACCACCGCCAAGGTCGCGCCAGGGAAAGCAGTCGAAATCGAGTTGCACGAGCAGCCCGAAGGATCTTTACCCTATGCCGCGGGCATCATCCTGCGGGGGCGGTTGCTGCGGATCGAGTCGACCGACGGCAAAATCCTCGCCCAGGCGACGCCCGAACCCACACCATCGACAACCGACACCCCCGCCGACTCGGTCGAAACGACCGACGTCGCGGTCCCCCCGTCCGATGCCGCGCACGAAGCAGTCGCCAAGGAAAAAATCGACGACGCCCAGAAGGTCTTCGTCGTCGAGATCGACGGCCGCGAAGAGCGCTTCTCGAAGAGCGGCGCCAAAGGCACGCGCGACTACAAGTGGCTACTGCCCGACTTTGAAGAGGTCGGCATCCACGCCCTCGACGACTACACGCTACGGATCGACCTGATCGATCCCACCCCCTACTTCACGCAGTTGATGGGCTTCTATCCCCTCTTTCCCGTGAATCGTCGCTGTGTCGAAACGCACGGCTACCCGCTGTGGACCAAGCCCGAGAACATCGTCACCAACGGACCCTACCTGCTGGCCGAGCGTCGCATCCGCGACCGGGTGCGAATGGTCAAGAACCCGCTCTATTGGGACCAGGACAACGTCCACTTCAATGTCGTCGATGCACTGTCGATCCAGTCGACCGTGACGGCGCTGAATCTCTACATGACGGGCGAGGTGGACTACATCCCGCAGACGCCCGCCACGGTGGTGCCCGAGTTGCTCGCGCAAAAGCGTCCCGACTTCACCCCCGCTCCCTACCTGGGCACGTACTATTACCGCTTGAACGTGAAACGCCCTCCCCTCGACAACAAGCTGGTGCGTCAGGCGCTCAACCTGGCCACCGACAAGCGCGAGATCGTCGAGAAGGTGACGCGCGCCGGGCAGATCCCCGCGCGCAGCTTCGTGCCGGCCGCCATTCAAGACTACATGCCCTACCAGCCGGGTGAATGCGGCGAATTCAACGTCGAAAAGGCTCGAAAACTTCTCGCCGAAGCAGGCTATCCCGGCGGAAAAGGTTGCCCGCGCATCTACATCCTGTACAACACCCATGAAACCCATAAGGCCATTGCCGAGCTGTTGCAGACGCAGTGGAAGAAGAACCTGGGCATCGACGTGGCGCTCGAAAACCAGGAATGGAGCGTCTACCAGAGTCAGACGCGGCAGCAGAAGTACTGGGTCAGCCGCGCGGCCTGGATCGGTGACTACGTCGATCCCAACACGTTCCTGGATATGTTCGTCACCGGCGGAGCCAACAACCAGACAGGCTGGGGCAACGCGCGCTACGACGAGCTGATCGAGGCCACCAAGCACGAAGTGGATGAGACCAAACGCCTCGCGCAATTCCACGAGGCGGAGCAAATTCTCATGGACGAGATGCCCATCATCCCAATTTACTTCTACGTCTCGCTCGATATGGTCCGCCCCTACGTGAAGGGCTTCTACGCCAACATCCAGGACGTCCACCCGATTCAGGGCATGTCGATCGACGCCGAAGAAAAACAGCGCGTGCTGGCCGAGGAGGCGCTGCGGTGACCGCCTTCGTCTTCAAGCGCCTCCTCTGGACGCTGCTCACGCTGTGGATCATCTTCACGGCGTCGTTCTTCTTGATGCGCTCCGTGCCGGGGGGGCCGTTTTCAGCCGAGCGTGCGCTCGAGCCCGAGATCGAAGCCAATATGCTCAAGCGGTATCATCTCGACGAGCCGCTGTGGAAACAATATCTGCGCGAGCTGTCGAACATCGGCCGCGGCGATCTCGGCTACAGCTACAAACTGGCCGATTTCAGCGTGGGCGAAGTCATGCGGCAGGGCTTTCCCATCTCGGCATCGCTGGGCATCTTCGCGATGACGTTCGCGCTGATCCTGGGCCTTACCGCCGGAGTGGTGTCGGCCGTGTGGCGGGGCTCCCCCTTCGACTTCTCGCTGATGACGCTCGCCACGATCGGTATCGCCGTGCCGAATTTCACCATCGCCGGCGTGGCGATCATCCTGTTCGTCTTTCTCGTGCCACTGTTCCCCGCCGGCGGTTGGGGCACGCTCAGTCATCTGGTGCTGCCCGGCTTTTGCCTCGGCGCCCCCTACGCCGCCTACATCGCGCGCCTGACGCGCACCGGCATGCTCGACGTCCTCTCGCAGGACTATATTCGCACGGCACGCGCGAAAGGTCTTTCCACGCCAACGGTCATCGTGCGGCACGCCCTGCGCGGCGCACTTCTGCCCGTGGTGTCGTACCTCGGACCGGCGACCGCCGACATCCTCACCGGTTCGCTCGTGATCGAACAGATCTTCGCCATCCCGGGCTTGGGAGCACATTTTATTCAAGCCGCGCTACAGCGCGATTACACCCTCTCCATGGGCGTGATTCTCCTCTACGCCGTCTTGCTCTGCCTGGCCAACCTGCTCGTCGATCTGTCGTATGGGCTACTCGATCCTCGCGTGAAGTTGGAGTAGCCCGGTGAACGTGACTCCCGCGCGCCCCGGCAAGAGCGAGCTCGAAGACTTCGCTCGCGTGCTGGCCGAAGCCGAGCAGATCAAAGGCGTGTCGCTCGGGCGAGACGCCTGGCGCCGGTTGCGCCGCAATCGTGTGGCAATGGTCTGCCTCGCCACGCTGGTCGTCCTCGGCGTGCTCGCCCTCCTCACCCCTGCCCTCCCCTTGCAGTCCCCGCGCGAGGTGCAAACCGCGCGGCAGTTCGAGCCGCCGGTCTACTCTCCCTTCTTTGCCAAGGGGATCGACCTGCTCGACGCCGACGGACGCCTCGACGGCATCAAGCTCGACAACGCCTTTGGCAATCTGAACCTCTTCAATCGCCTCCTCGTCCGCTTCCGCGTCGCCATCTTCGGCGAGCGCGCCATCGCCTCGATCTGCGGTACCGACGAACTGGGCCGTGACGTCTTCTCGCGCCTCTTCTGGGGCGCCCGCATCTCACTCCTCGCGGGTCTCGTCGCCACCTTCGTTTCGCTGGTGATCGGTGTCTCCTACGGCGCCATCTCCGGCTACATCGGGGGCCGCCTCGACAACGCCATGATGCGCCTGATCGACGTCCTCTACTCGGTTCCCTTCATCTTCGTCGTCATCTACCTGATGACCATCCTGAGCGAGGAATCGATCCGCACCTGGCTCGAAGACAAGCTCCATATCGACCGCATCACGATCTTCTTCCTGGTGATCGGGGCGATTTACTGGCTCACCATGGCCCGCGTCGTCCGCGGGCAGGTCCTCTCGCTCAAGAACGAGCAGTTCGTCGAGGCGGCCCGCACCACCGGCGCCAGCCGCTGGCGAATCATCTTCGGCCACCTGGTGCCGAATCTGTGGAGCGTGATCATCGTTTACCTCACGCTGACCATCCCCCGCGTGATGCTCTTCGAGGCCTTCCTCTCCTTCCTCGGCATGGGCGTGCAGCCCCCCGATGTCTCGTGGGGCTTGCTCGCCAACGAAGGGGTCCGCGCGATCACGTCGGTAAAGATCTACTGGTGGCTCGTCGTCTATCCCGGCGTGGCGCTGTCCCTCACGTTGTTCGCGCTCAACTTTCTGGGAGACGGCCTCCGCGACGCCCTTGACCCCCGCATGAAGAATAAATAGCCGGCCCGAATTCCCCAGCGGCACCGATTCGTATGACCAAGCCACTCCTCTCCGTCGAAAACCTCGCCGTGCAGTTTCGCACCGACGACGGCACGGTCCGCGCCGTCGATGGCATCTCGTTCGACGTCGCGCGGGGCGAAACGCTCGGCATCGTCGGCGAGTCGGGCTCCGGCAAGTCGGTCACCAACCTGGCCATCATGGGGCTCATTCCCCAGCCGCCCGGCAAAGTCGTTGCAGGCCGCGCGATCTACAACGGCGAAGACTTGCTCGCGCTGCCCGACGCGCGCCTGCGCCAGATCCGCGGTAATCGCGTGGCCATGATCTTCCAAGACCCCATGACCTCGCTCAATCCCTTCCTCACCATCGCCGAGCAACTCATCGAGGTCACCCGGCTGCACCTCAAGTACACGGCCAAGCAGGCGCTCGATCACGCCGTCACGATGCTCGAACGCGTGGGCATCGCCAGCGCCGGGCGCCGCGTGTTCGACTATCCGCACCAGTTCTCCGGCGGCATGCGGCAACGCGTCATGGTGGCGATGGCCCTCTCCTGCAAGCCCGACTTGCTGATCGCCGACGAGCCAACCACCGCGCTCGATGTGACGATCCAGGCGCAGATTCTCGAGCTCATTCGCGAGCTGCAAGAGCAGGAAGGCACCGCGGTCATCCTCATCACGCACGATCTGGGCATCGTGGCCGGCACCTGCCATCGCGTGAACGTGATGTATGCCGGCAAGTTCGTCGAGGAAGCGTCGGTCGACGATCTCTTCCACCGGCCGCGACATCCCTACACGCTGGGTTTGCTGAGCTGCGTGCCACGTTTAGATGACAAGGGCACCGACCGTTTGCAGCCGATTCCCGGTCAGCCCCCCGATCTCACCACGCTGCCGCAGGGTTGCACGTATCGACCGCGTTGCCCCTTTGCCATCGAACGCTGCGCGGCCGAGTATCCGCCGATGTTCACGGCTCCCTCGGGCTCGCGTTATGCGTGCTTCGTCAATATCGAAGAGGCAACCGCGGCCACAACGAAAGGAGGCCCGCGTGACTGATCGACAAACCGGCACCGGCAGCGCCACCTTGCCCGCACAGACCGGCCAGCCGCTGCTCGAAGTGCGCGATCTGAAGGTGTACTTTCCCTTCGTGCGCGGCAGCCTGTGGAACCGCGAGCATGGCGTCGTCCGCGCCGTCGATGGCGCCACCTTCTCGGTCGAGAAAGGCCACACGTTCGGCCTCGTCGGCGAGTCGGGCAGCGGCAAATCGACCACCGCCCGCGCCATCTTGAACCTGGTGCCCGTCACCAGTGGCGAGGTGTGGCTCGACGGCAATCGCATCGATGGCCTCGACGAGCACGCGATGCTTCCTTATCGCCAGCGGGCGCAGATGATCTTTCAAGATCCGTTCGCCTCGCTCAATCCGCGCATGACCGTGGGGGCCATCGTCGGCGAGCCGATGAAGATCTTCGGCCTGCACGACCGGCGCCGGCGACAACTCGAAGTCATGCGACTCTTGGACCTGGTCGGGCTCAACCCGCGCTATTTGAATCGCTACCCGCACGAGTTCTCCGGTGGCCAGCGGCAACGCATCGGCGTCGCCCGGGCGCTGGCGGTCGAGCCCCGTTTGATCCTTTGCGATGAGCCGGTTTCGGCGCTCGACGTCTCGATCCAAGCACAAGTCGTCAATCTGCTCGTCGATTTGCAGGAACGGCTCGGCGTGGCCTATCTCTTCATCGCGCATGATCTGGCGGTCGTGCGGCACGTGTCGCACCGCATCGGCGTGATGTACCTGGGCCGGCTGGTCGAAGTGGCCGACGCCGAGGAGCTATACCGCAACCCCAAACACCCCTACACGAAGGCGTTGCTCTCGGCGGTGCCGATTCCCGATCCCACGATCGAGCGCGAGCGCCGCCGCACGATGCTCACGGGCGAGATCCCCTCGCCCGACCGTGCCTACCCAGGCTGCCCCTTCGCCGATCGTTGCCCCATCGCCGAGCAGCGTTGCAAAGAGGAATCCCCTAAGCTGGAAGGAGACGATCACCAGGTGTCGTGCTTTCTCGCATGATGATTCCTGCACCACGACGGCCCGACACACACAACCCAAAGCCTCAGCAAGAACGAACTGCGTAGGCGTGTGGCTCCCGTGCGGATCTACGCCGTTCGACCGCGATCGGCCTTCCGCACGGTGAGGAGAAGCAGGTCGCACGCCTGTCCCAGAAGCTCAACCTGGACCTCACGATCCGCCCCCTTTTGAGTGATGAATGCAAATCAGTGTTCTTTGTTCCTTGAATTTGGCTTTGTCTACTCTGCCGAGTCGAACACCGGCAAAGAACACTAATCGGCACTAATTCCCACTGATCGCGCGCGCCTTCAGGCGCAAAAGGTTCTTCGTCCGTTCAGGAAGCGGAAGAACTAAAGGGGACGGGCGAGTCGGTCAAGAGCGCACGTTCTTCCGCCGTGCCTTGCGTGCGGCGGTACAGGCTCCCCCTCTGCGCTCGCGCCGATCAGATCGCCTGGAAAACCACCCTCGGACTCGCCACGCTCGGACTCACACGACTTTGCAGTCCTCCTGGGCGCTGTGCCTGGCCACTTGCGCGCTTCCGCACGATGGTTTACGATAGTCAAGCTGCATGCATGCCAATTCTTTTCAGGACTGATTACCATGCCTCATACCTATCTTCTCGGCGGATGTCGCACTCCCATTGGCAAGTTCATGGGGGGCCTTTCCAGCCTGCCGGCGACGAAGCTCGGTTCGATCGTCGTGGCCGAGGCGGTTCGCCGCACCGGCGTCGATGCCGGCGCCGTGGAAGAAGTCATCATGGGCAACATCTTGAGCGCGGGGCTCGGGCAGGCGCCCGCGCGGCAAGCGGCGCTCGGGGCGGGGTTGCCGCCGGCAGTCGCCGCGCTCACCATTAACAAGATGTGCGGCTCGGGGCTGAAGGCGGTCATGCTGGCCGATCAGGCCATCCGCGCCGGCGACGCGCAACTCATCGTCGCCGGTGGCATGGAGAGCATGAGCCGTGCCCCCCACTTGCTCATGGGCGCGCGCGAAGGACTCAAGTACGGCCATCAACAACTCGTCGATTCGATGATTAAAGATGGCCTCTGGTGCGCGGTCGAAGACATGGCCATGGGGGCCGAGGCCGATTACATCGCACAAACGCGCGAAGTGAACCGCGCGGATCAAGACGCCTTCGCCGCCGAGAGCCACAAGCGCGCCGCCACTGCCATCGAGGGAAAGCTGTTCGAGCAGGAGATCGTGCCGGTCACGATCGCCGGTCGCAAGGGAGACACGGTCGTCAGCAAGGACGAAGGCCCGCGTCCCGATACGACGGCCGAGGTGCTCGCCAGGTTGAAGCCGGCCTTCGGCGCTGATGGCACGGTGACCGCGGGCAATGCCTCGCAGATCAGCGATGGCGCGGCTGCGGTGGTCGTGGCCTCGGAGGAAGTGGCCCAGGGATTCAAATCGCCGCTGAAAGCGCGCATCGTGGCCACGGCGGTTAGTGGCGTGCCGCCGAAGGAAATTTTTATTGCTCCTGTGCCGGCGATGGAGAAGGTTTTGAAAAAGGCCAACTTGACGCTCGCCGATATCGACCTGATCGAGCTGAACGAGGCCTTCGCCGCGCAGTGCCTGGCCTGCATGCGCCCGCTGGGACTGCCCGCCGAAAAGACGAACGTCGAAGGGGGCGCGATCGCCCTGGGGCACCCGATCGGCGCGAGCGGCGCCCGCGTGCTGGTCACGCTGCTGCACAGCCTGGCGGCACGCGGATTGCGACGTGGACTGGCGTCCCTCTGCCTCGGCGGCGGCAACGCGGTGGCGATGATCGTGGAACGCGTGGAGTGACGTTTGTCCGGCTATTGATACGTGATGCCGGACACGTACGAAATACAAACAACGATTCCCGGCCCCTTTATGGTAGATATCGAGACGTGTCGACGTAGGTGGGCGCCCTGCGAGGCGGCAAATGAAAGTAGCGTTTGAATTCATCGCACTCGCACTGCTGCTTGTCGTGATGGCTGCCGCTGCCCTGTTCGGGATGTTGATGAACGTCCTTGTGCTTTGGCTCATGGCCTGCGTAGCTTGGACGGGGTGTACCCGCCTCATTGGATTTCTCAGAAAGCGCCTCTATGTGGGTATCTGGAGAAGAACAGAATACCCAGCGTCGAGGCCCTACTTGATCCAGGCGGTCTGGCGCACTCTTTTCTGGGCGACCGTGGGAATTGTTATCGTTCTCTCGCTTGTGCCGATCCAGATACCCGCGAACTTTTGGCGCTATGTCCTGCTTCAATTGTGGGGCGCGATCGCGATTCTGTGCTTGCTGGAGTGGGTTCCGTCTCGGCACATCTCCTGGCCGAGCAACGTGGCGTTTTCACTTTTATTCATGTTCCTGGTATTTCAACTGGCGAAGATTCATCTCCCTCCGTCCGGTACCGGGGCTGTCGTTGTGTCGCCTCCATTCGAGGGAGATTGGTACGCAATCCAAGGCGGCAATAGTTGCTTGACTAACCATCACTATTACGTCGGATCGCAGCGATTCGCTCTCGATCTCATCTTGCCCGAGGACGGGCCGCTGGATTGGGACGGCACACCCGACTTAGAGGATTACCGTACCTATGGTCAGCCGTTGTTCTCGCCGGTGGACGGTTTGGTGGTCGATATCGAAAACGAGTTGCCCGATCAGCCGATAGGCGACTCGGACCCAATCCACGCGGCAGGTAATTCTGTGACGATCAAAACGGACTCCGGAGCATTCGTACTATTGGCCCACCTCCAGGAAGGAAGCGTACTGGTTCGAGAGAATGAGCGGGTTCAGGTGGGACAGCCACTTGCGAAATGCGGCAACTCTGGCAATAGCTCGCATCCGCATCTGCATCTTCAAGCCATGACGGCACCGGACATCTATTCTCCGAAAAGCCTTCCGTTGCTGTTGAAGTTCAGTGCGCCAAACGGTGGCGAGTCAGGGCCGTACAGGCGTAACGACCTGATTCATGGAATCGCTTCATCACACGGCGGATCGAACGCGCAGGCATCGCAGACGCCGCAAGATTCGCCGGTCCGTCATATAGAGAAACTGCGGGCGCCGGAATTTGACGATGTCAGCACCCTTGACGGCAAGGCGACTACGGAGATCGATGCCTGGCTGCGAGAGCAGGTGGCGTTGGCGAATTATCCGAGCGTAAGCGTTGCAATTGTACGCGACGGCAAGATTTCGTATCAACGCGCGATTGGCCTCGCGGATCTAGAATCGCGATCTAAGGCGACAATCGAGACTTCCTATCATGTTGCATCGGTGACCAAGGTCTTCACGACGTCTCTGACCGCGCTGCTTCATGGCCGCGGCGTTATTGATCTTGATCAACCCGCAATTAAGTATTTGCCGCCCGAGGTTGCGATCAGCACGAGCCCGGATCGAGGCGCGACGATCACCTTAAGACAGCTGGCCTCCCACACGTCCGGGTTGCCGCGCGATCTGCCGGGGCCCGTACAGTCGGTTGATGGCCGGTATGAGTTGGAACCGCAGCGACTATACGACCAACTGTCGAAAGTGTCGTTAGAGTTCGAACCGGGCACGAACGAGCTCTATTCAAATCTCGGGATGGGACTGCTGGGGCACCTGCTCGAGCGTGCTGCAGGAAAACCGTTTGACTGGCTTCTTGATGAATTCATTTGCGAGCCGCTACACCTGGATCAAACTGCGATTCCACTCAATGACAAGTTGCCGTTGGCAGTTGGCTATGGCGACGGTCTTCCTCGACGGCCTGAAGAGCATTCGTACCGCGACCGCCTGGCTCCTTCTGGCGGTCTTGTTGCATCGGCCCCGGACTTGGCCAGATTCTTGGCAGCGCAAATGGAGCCAGGTTTCTTTTCGAGCGACATGCTTGAATGGCTCCATCGAGAGACAACGCTGTCTAATGGGACCGTCGCTCGAACGGCGCTCGGTTGGTCCGTGCGCACGCACAAACCTATCGGACGGACACTGAAAAAGAATGGCGGCCGAAGCAATTGCAGTGCTTGGATTGGTTTTGCTCCCGAGCATATGGTGGGCGTCGCTGTCGTTAGCAACTGCGGCGATCCCGCCGTCGATTCGATCGGTTATTGGCTCTTAGAGCGATTGGTGCCCGGCGTCGATCCGACATTTTTGCACCGGCAACCCGTTGTCGAGCATATTTACGCGAAAGTCGCCCCATTCACGGGCGTTCGCTGGGAGAAGGATCAACCCATCGTCTGCGTGAAGGACAGGTGGCATCCGCTTGTTTCGATTGATGGCATCCCGGTCGTCCGTATTGTCAAATTTGCTGAGAAGGAACACGGCGCTCGGGCACGCAAGCGATTTGCCGAAGACCTCGTGGAGCTCTTATCGATGCTGGGGCACGAACCGAAATGGACGGTCGTTCTTGGTGTCAACACAAGCGAAGGTAAGGTGGAAAACATCGAAGCAAAGATGACCGAACAGAACCGCGATCGCGTCCGAGATTAGCAGCCTGGGGAAGTATTCTTCCCATGACGCCTGTGTTTAACGAAGTCAATAAAGGGGACGGGAGTCGTGGTTTGCATCGAAATTCTACTCCTGTCGCCTTTAATCCGTCCCTGA